>JALZWJ010000361.1 GCA_023300065.1 Akkermansiaceae bacterium | reverse complement strand
TCGGTGGCATTGGCGGTGAGGAGGAGTTTTTGGTTTTCAGTTTTGAGTTTTAGGTTGAGGCCGAGCGGAGGGAGGTCTGGCTGAGTGGTGAGGCGGAAGTCTGCGAGCGAGAAGAAGCCATTGACGGAGGGCTCGGCGAGGGAGCCGGTGAAGGTGAGGTCGGTATTGAGAGTTCCGAAAAGTTGTTCTGGGAAGGCGGGGCTTTTTGTGAAGCGGGCGAGGTCTAGGTTTTGGGAATGGACGTGAAGGTCGATGGGGATGTCATCGGGGTTGGTTTGACTTTCGAGCCAGACTCGGGGAAGAAAGGGGAGGGTGCCATCGAGGTTCAGGAGGAGGCCGCGAGGCTCGGAGAGAAGGGTGGCGAAGAGGAGTTTTTCGTCTTGGGTTTTGAAGGTGAGTTCGAGGTCGAGAGGGGGGAGGTCTGGCTCGGTGGCGATGCGGAAGGTGTCGAGGGTTGCGAAGCCATTGAGGGTGGGCTGCGCAAGGGAGCCGGAGAGGGTGAGGTCGGCTTGGACGATGCCGGAGAGATCCGCGGGAATGGGAGCAAAGGAGGAGAGTTTATCGAAGCTGAGGGGTTGTGATTTGATGATGAGGGAGATGGGGGCGGTGGAGTTTAGGATGTCATCGAGCGATTGTGTTTCGAGAGGAGCGGGGAGCTGGGCGGTGGCGCTGAGGAGCTTGGTCGTGCCCTCGATGAGGTCGAACTGTGAGATGGTGAGGATGTCGTCTCTCCAATTCAGGTTGGCTCGAATTTGTCCTTCTTTGGAGGTCATTTTGAGCCCTTTGATGTCGACCTTTTCTGGCCAATCGTAGGTGATGATGCCTTCGGTGACGGCATCTGGGAGGTCGGGTTGGTTGAGCTTAAGGCTGGTGAGGTTGAGGGTGCCGGAGTGGGTGTTTTGCTCGATCGCGCCTTTTCCGGTAAGGGTGAATCCGAGTGGGCCGGTGAGGTTGGTATCAAGGATGCTGGCGTCTTTGAGTTTGGCGCTCGCCTTCGCTTCATAGGTGTTTGAGTCGATGAAGTAGCGGGCGTCGAGATTAAGTCCGTCAAGGGCGGTGGCGATGACGTGAGCCTCCCGATCTGCGTAGGCGAGTTCCCCACTGATGGTGGGGATGCGTGGGTCGCGGAGGGTGAAGATGAGGTGCGCTTTGGAGTCGAGCGGCTCTCGGTTGATGGTGATGATGCCGGAGGCTTCTAGTTGGTCGGCGAGGGCGATTTTAAGATTGATGGGTTGATCAAAGGGGGAGAGGAGGTCGGGGGTGCGGGCCTCAATGGAGGCTGAGGGGATTTCTTGATCTTCCCATTTAAGGTCGTGGCCCTGGAAGTCTAGGATGCCTTTTGAGGTATCGATCTCTAAGGAGGTGATGACGCCGCCAGCGGGGATCCCAGGTTGGATGATCTCGATGAGACTGGCGATGGGGAGGGTGGGGGAGTCGAGGGTGAGTTGATGAGCCTCGGCGAAGTCGGTGGTGAAGGTGAGTTGGTTGCCATCGATGATGATTTCCGCCGTGGCCATCTGGTCTGGCTGGAAGATGAGGTTTTGGATGCTCAGTTTGGGCAGGAGGGTGAAGCGGTCTAGGGAGAGGCCTTCCTCGGTCCAAGTGATGGTGGAGGAGGGATTATGAACGGGGCGCTCTAGGTGGTCGACGGTGTTTAGATTGGTGATCAGGTAGTGGTCTGAGTCT
Organism: Akkermansiaceae bacterium; assembly: GCA_023300065.1. Lineage (GTDB taxonomy): Bacteria > Verrucomicrobiota > Verrucomicrobiia > Verrucomicrobiales > Akkermansiaceae > SW10. The sequence continues at coordinate 4,442 of JALZWJ010000361.1, read as the reverse complement.
GCGGCGTGGGTGAAAGACTCTAGGGTGAGGTTGGCGGTGTTTTTGACGGTGAAATCTATGTCAGTGACGGAGATCTCGGTGGGTTTTAGGAGGCCGCGGACGAGGTTGAGGGTCTCGGCAAGGGGGACGGCTTCTTTATCGTCTTTTTCGTCCTCGGTGACAGGAAGGTCCGGCGCGAGTGGATCGATGACGAGGTGCAGTTTCTCGATGGTGAGGGCGTCGATCTTCTTTTTGAGAAGCGAGGCGGGGGTCCAGTCGATTTTGATGAGGTCGGATTGGACGCTTTGGATCTTCGACTGTCCGGTGAGGGAGAGGTTGTGGATGGCGAGGCCATCGCGCGCAGTGCCCTCGATCTGGAATGATCCGGTGAGCTGTTGTTCTTCGAGTTGTTGAGTGAGGATTTTCTCGACGGCCCAGCGGATGCCTTGGCTATTGGCCCAGAAAAGAAGGCAGGCGAGTAAGATGAGTAGGCAGAATAAAACCAAGATCCATCGTAGCCAGCGCCGCCGCGGTTTTGATGATTTTGGTGGATTTTTTTCTTCCGTGGGGGGGGCTTCGGACGACATCTTTTCTTAAGCTTCGTTTCTAGATGGGTTTTCTACAACCTCGATTACTATTAATGTTCTAAGAATGTTTTTTTGTGAATCTTGTTTTCTGGCCAAAGATTTGCAGTGGGTGAACGGGCTGCTAAGGTGAGGTCAGCAGAGAAATTGGCAAATTCTTGGAATAAGAGTGCTATCGCAATCTCTTAGAAAGTAAGAATCAACATGATGGACGAATTCGAAGACTTAGTGGATCAATATTATCAGGCGCTGTATCGCTTTGGTTTTTCTCTCGCGAAAAACCCAGATCGAGCGGCTGATTTAGTGCAGCAGACCTTTGTGATCTGGGCGCAGAAGGGGCACCAGTTGAAGGATCGCTCAAAAGCGAAGACTTGGCTCTTTACGACCTTGTATCGTGAACACCTTGGGAGCGCTCGGAAGTCGCAGCGCCACCCTGAGCTGGAAATCAGTGAGGTGGAGCATGAAATACCGAGTGAGGAGAATGAGTCTGGGCGCGAGCTAGACGCACAACGCGCGGTCTCTCTGTTACGTGGGTTGGATGAGACGTTTCGAGCTCCTTTGACCCTCTTTTACCTACAACAACACTCTTATAAAGAGATCGCCGAGGTGCTGGATGTGCCGATTGGGACTGTGATGTCCCGGATCTCACGGGGCAAAGATCAGCTCCGCAAAAAAATGAACACTGAGCAAATCAGCTCATCCCCACAGATTGTGGATTTTCAAACCGATAACTTTCAAAAGACCAATGGATAAAGAACGCGCAAAATTTATTCTGCAGAGCTTCCGCCCAGATGGGGAAGATGCAAATGACACGACTTTTACAGAAGCTCTCGCTTTGGCGACAAAGGACCGTGAGTTGGGGGAATGGCTGGCGGATGAGCGTTCTCAGGATGCCTCCTTTTCCGTAATGCTCTCGAAGGTGGAAATCCCAGAAAATCTCCGTGAGGCCATCTTTGATGTCTTGGGAGGAGTGGATGAGGAGCCTGCCGAGTTTGATGCTGATTTTATCGGTGCATTGGCTTCGGTGCGGGCACCTGAAAGTTTACGGTCCCAGATTCTGGGCGCGATGGAAGTCGAGCAGAAGGTGGTGAATCTCCCCGTTAAGAAAAAGTCGGGAATGATCAGGACCTTTATGTGGACTGCCTCTGCAGCTGCGGTCATGGCGGTCATGTTTGTGGTGACCTTCTTTTTCGCTGGAGCAGGTGGGAATGCCCTCGCAGGGACGACCCCCAAAGAGGTGGAATATTCTGCCATTGAGATGCTGGATTCGCCTTTCTTCGCGCTTGATCTCATGAACGATCGCCAGGCTGCCCTTTATGAATGGCTGGTCGATAAAAGCCTGCCGACACCCTCTCAGCTGCCAGCAGGTCTGGGTGAGCTGAAGGGAGTGGGGTGTAAAATGCTCGGAATCGGAGAAACCGAGAGCCGCGCATCATTAATTTGCTACAAAAAAGAAGGAACCATTATTCATCTCGTTGTGATGGAGAAAAAATCCCTCGAAAAAGCTGAAGTCAATGATCTGAAAGGAGCCGTGAGTAAATGCCAAGGTTGCGACAAGAATGAGGAGTGGGCTGTGACTAGCTGGACTGATACCGAGCAAGTCTACTTGTTACTCGGGAAGATGACGCCCGCTGAGATGGCGAGTTTATTTTAAGATCCGCTCTTATTTAAGAGAGACAGACCAAGCAGTGAGCCACTCCTGCTTGGTTTTTTTGTATCCTTTTTTAAGGAGGGATTTTTCCATGTCGGGGAAGTGTCCTGCGCCGTAGAAGATGGCTAGGCTGCGGTGGCCGACTTTGATTTGGGCTTCGAGAACGGCGAGGGCTTTGGCGTTCCGGTCGGTGATGATGACGGTGGGTTCTAGGAGGCCGGCTAGGGCCTCGTCTCCGTTTGCGAGGGAATCGATGAGGAGGAGTTTTGCTTGGTTGGCATTGCCAGAGGAGAGGGCTGCGGTGAGCTCTGGGGTGGTGGGTTGATGGGCGGGGTTCGCATTTTTTTCAGCTTCTAGGGCGAAGTCGAGGAGGGATTCGCTACGCTCTTTTTGGAGTTTTTGATACTCCTCCATGGTGAGGTCAGCGTGGATGAGATTTTTAGCAGTGTAGTGGATCTCTGTTTTTTGGTGAGCGAGATTAAGGAAGGTGGAGATGGCTTGGTAGGTTTTGCCGAGGGGGGTGTGGGCGATGTCTTTTCCCTCAGCTTCCAGCTTTTTAAATGCGGCAATGTGATCTCCGCCAATCATTTCGAAGAGGACGCGGTCGTAAGCTTGAAAGCGGGTGTTGAGGTCGTGGAAGTAGGATTTGTCGGCGAGGTGGACGGCTCCGAGGAGGGTGACGGCGACCTCGTTTTTCTGATAGGTGGTAGCAGCGGGTTGCAGAAGAGCCTTACTCCCGGTGCGGTGGACCCGGATGAAGTCGGTCGCTTTATTTTCCTCGGAGGGGGCCTCCTTGGCAGGGGCCGCGAGGGTGAGGGCGGCGGCCAAAATGAGGGGGAGCTTCATGAGATGAGGTTTCCCCAAATCGCCGAATGGTGCAATGGGGGAATGCGGGCGTTGCGGGTCTGGGATTTTTGACGTAGAAGTCGTGCCTAATCACATGTCGGCCGAATTACGTTACTGCGAAGATCTTTTTAATTACTCCCGCCGCGAGTCGCGGGTAGTCACGGTTGGAAATGTTAAGATGGGGGGCGGGCATCCGGTGGTGGTGCAATCGATGATCACTTCCGACACTCGCGATACTGAGGCGTGTGTGGCGGAGGTTCTGCTTCTCGCTGAGGCTGGTTGTCAGATCGTGAGGATCACGGCGCAGACTAAGAAGTATGCCGCGAATCTGGAAAACATCCGTGATGGGGTGCGCGCAGCGGGGTGTGAGGTTCCTTTAGTGGCCGATATTCACTTTAAGCCGGATGCGGCGGTTGAGGCGGCGAAGTGGGTCGAGAAGGTGCGGGTAAATCCCGGGAACTATGCCGATAAGAAGAAGTTTGAAATCCGCGAATACACGGATGAGCAGTATGAAGAGGAGCTGGGCCGGATTCGGGAAGAATTTACGCCATTGGTGCATCTTTGTAAGGATCTGAAGCGGGCCATCCGGATCGGGACGAACCATGGTTCTCTGTCTGATCGGATCATGAATCGTTATGGTGATACTCCGCTCGGGATGGTGGAGAGTGCGCTGGAGTTTGCCCGCATCGCGCGGGATGAGGATTTTCATAATTTCGTTTTTTCGATGAAGGCCTCGAACCCGAAGGTCATGATTGAGGCTTATCGTCTCTTGGTGGCACGGCTTGCGGCGGAAGGGGCGGATTGGAATTATCCGCTACACCTCGGCGTGACTGAGGCGGGTGATGGCGAGGATGGTCGGATTAAAAGTGCGATCGGGATTGGGAGTCTTTTAGCGGATGGCATCGGCGATACGATCCGGGTCAGTCTGACCGAGGATGCGGTGCATGAAGTGCCGGTGGCTCAGGCTTTGGTCAAATCGATCCCGAGTGGGGGATGCGAGACTGGGGTGCGGGCGACTTGGAATCCCTTCGAGTTCGAGCGTCGTAAATCAGAGGTTCAGCAAGTGGGCGGATTTTCGCTCGGTGGTACGGAGTTGATGCGGGTCTTCACCTCGCGGAAGAAGTGGGATGCGGTCGCTCATAAGATCGATCAGATGGGCGACTTTAAGCCGGAGATCGTGCTGGAGGACTCGAATGTCGTCGCGCTCGATCCTCGCGATAATGAGGCGATCGCGGCGGTGAATTCGGAGAAGTCAGCCCAACTCCTCACGGTGAGCGATGACTTGGATATGCCGATGGTGGCGGCCTTCCGTCTGCTGGCCGCGAAGGTGGATGTGAGGCACGCGATTCTTTTAAAAGATATTCTGAATCCTTCGGATGATC
>JALZWJ010000360.1 GCA_023300065.1 Akkermansiaceae bacterium | reverse complement strand
GAAAATCAGACATCGGATCCGGAAGCTGAGTCGATGGAGGTGGGCCATGGGGCCGGTGTAGAGGGAGATCTTACCCATCTTTTTATGAACCTCTACGAGGGTCAGAGCTTCGTAAACCTTGGCCATGGGCCAGAAGAGGACGAAGAAAATGAGCCAGAGGGCCACCCCGCCGACGATGAAATATTTCCAAGTGAAAAGAAGAATGATGATGGGCCACTTCATGTCCCACGCTTTGTTGTAGACATCGAAAATCCACATTCCAAAGGTGAAGGGAGACCAGAGGACCTTGAGGACGGGGTCTCTTTTACGGAGAGTCAGGATGAGGGCTTTTTGGTTCGCCGAGTCCTGTGGGTCGAGTTGGAGCGCGGCCCGGAATGATTCCTCTGCAGCGGCGTAGTCTTTGAGCTCGTTTAGTTGGACTTGGCCGATTTGATAGTGGGGGTGGTCGTTCTCGGGATTCGCGCGGAGGACCTCACGGTAGCCTTCGATTTGTTGGTGGGGGGAGAGTTTAGAGACCCCCTTGCTGATCGCCCCGATCTGGGTTCGTAGAGAGAGGAGTCGTGTGTCTCCGGAGTTTAGGGAGGCCGCTTTCTCAACGCACTTGGAGGCCTCCGCTGCGTCCTCGAAGTGGATGCTGAGGTGAGCCATGAGGATCCAGTTATCGATGTCATCGGGATCAAGTTGGAGGGCTTTGCGACAATGATCTTCCGCTGGGTCCGCGCGGTTCATTGAGAGGTAGAGGTAGCTGAGCCCCTGGAAGGGTTCGGCATCATCTGGCTCTAGCGTGATGGCCTTTTTAAAATGTCTCTCGCTCTCCTTATGTTCATCGAGCTGGTAGCAGGTGGACCCCATCTGACAATGCAGCCACGCCGACTCAGGCTCTTTGGTCAAGAGCTGGCCCAGCACCTCCTTGGCCCGGTCCCACTGGCCGGATGAGCTGAAGTTCATCCACTGATTGTAGAGAGCCTCCTCGTTGCTGTCGTCAAAGTCGTCGTCCATCGGTGACTTACCCAAGCGGGTTCCAGACTTTTTGGAAGCCGAGATTTTGGAAGTCTTTCGTGTTGGCGGTGGCGAAGTGGGTGACGCCGTGGTGTTGGAGGGTGAGGGCGAGGCGGAGGTCGATGATGCGGCGTCTGGCGAGTTTTGGTTTGGCGGCCCATTTCCAGACTTGGTCCATGATGGGGGCGTTCTCGGCGCGTTTGACGTTAGCGTGTTTTAGGTAGCTTTGGACGAGCTTTGCGGCAGCGGTGGAGCTGAGTGGTTTCTTCAGGACGATGGGGTTCCGGAGGAGGAGGTAGAGTTCTACGAGGACGAGGTCTGTGATGACGACACGTTCATTAGAAAATGTTTCGGCGAGGAATTCTGAGGCTGCTTCATGCCAAGCTGACTCGGGGTTCAGCGAGTAAAGCAGGAGGTTGGTGTCGATGCCGATCATGCTTTGATGCTTCTGGCGGTTTGGTCTTCTTCTGCGAGGGCTTTGAGGTCGAGTTCGTCAAAGTCTTCTACGAAGGAGCCGCTCGGCAGGATGGGCAGGGAGACTGGAGTCGTAGGGAGTGGTTGATGGGTCTGGGCCATATATTCTAGGCCTCTCCGCATCACTTCGGCGAGAGACCACTCGCGATCTTTGGCGATCTGCTTGGCCTTTTTGTAAAGCTCATCCGGGATTTGGACCTGCGTCTTGATCATGATGGCAATTTACCATGGGTGGTGAATTTGTCAATCAGCTGTCGCTCACTTCAGGAGGAGATCATCCATGGAGATGAAGGTGTCGAAGTAGTCGGCCTCCCCGACTCCGGGGGCGAGCTGGCCGGTGTGGACGAGGAAGGGACGTACGCTGAGGTCAGTGAGGCGGCCGAGGCGGCGGACTTTTTCTTTCATCTCCTCGATGACTTTGGTGGTGATCTTGGCGCGGTATTTAATCTCGCCGAGGTAGAGAGTGGAGCGGGTGCGGATCATGACATCGATCTGGCAGGACTTCCGGCGTTTGGTGGCGGTTTGGAAGTAGGGGCCGGCGTTTTCGATGGGGGCTTTGATGCCGAGTTTTGCGATGAGGTGGGGGAGTTGGTTGAGGACGAGGTTCTCGAACTGGAGGCCGAAGATGGTATCGACCCCCTTGAAGTCACTGATGGTCTCACGCGGGGCGATTCCTTTTTCAACGCGGTCGCGGTGCGGCTCGATGTATTTGAGGTAGAAGCGGAGATAGTTATCACTGATGCGGTAGCGTGGGTTGCGTCCGCAGGTCATGGTGGTGGGTGAATAGGCGAAGTCGCGGGTGAGGAAGCCGGAGAGTTCGAGGTCCTCAAGATACTCGGTGATGACTCCGTTTGGGGCTTTGCCGATCTTTTTGCAAATCTGGGTGAAGTTGAGGGGCGAGTCGATGAGGGTGTGAACGAGGTCGCGGCAGGTTCCGGCCCGGCGGGAGAAGATTTCTTGGAAGATCGTTTCGAAGTCTTGGAAGAGAATTCCTGAATCTCGAAAGCAGAGCGCGGCGAGGTTTTCCTCAACTGGGATGGTGGGGTCGAGTTCTTCAAGGTAGCGGGGGATGCCACCAGTGACGGCGAGGAATTTAAACTTCTCCATCGCGGAGACTGAGTCTGCCCGCTTTCCCCAGAATTGGTTACAGGCCGGGAGAGGGAGTTCGCCGAGGGTGAGGGTGTGGGAGATGCGACCGACGAAGGCGGTGTGGCGGAGGATGTTTCGCTCGATCCATGAGGAGACCGAGCCGCAGAGGACGAGGGCGAGATTGGGGTTCTTTTTGAACTGCTCATCCCAGGCGATTTTTAAGCGCCCCGCGAAGTCGGGATCGCCTTGGCCCATCCATGAGATTTCATCGAGGAGGATGAGGACCTTGCCGGTTTGGCATTGGCTGGCGAGGAGCTTGAAGGCATCGCTCCAATTCGAGAGGGGGAGCGCGGGGAGTGAGAGTTCTTGGCTCAGGGTCCGGCTGAAGTGGTCGAGTTGGGCTTGGTGGTCGATGCCCTCTCGGGGCGCGAGACCTTGGAAGCGGAGGAACTTGGGGAACTTCTTACTGAGTTCCTCGACCAAGCGGCTCTTGCCCACTCGGCGGCGTCCACGGCATACGATTAAGGTCGCTCGCCGAGGCTTGGTCGATGCGATGATCTCCTCAAGTTCCCTTTCACGACCAATGAACATGACTGGTAATGTCGAAAATTAGATGAGGAGAATCAAGATTAAAGAGATCTAAAAAATGGATTATGTCGAAAAATAGATGAGAGAACGGGGGTGTTGAAGTATCTAAAAATCGACATTATCAAGAGAAAAGGTCCATTTGGGGGGAGTTTGATTCGGGGAGGGCCTTTTTGGCCTTGGGGGAGGATGACTTCTCTTTGGTGGGTTTCGAGGAGGTCATTTCGAGATGGCTGAGGATCTCCTTAGCGCGGTCTAGGATGGGTTTGGGGAGGCCGGCGAGTCTGGCGACTTGGATGCCGTAGGATTTGTCGGCTTGGCCGGGGAGGATCTTGCGGAGGAAGATGATGTCATCATTCCATTCGCGGACTGCGACGTTGAAGTTGGCGACTGATTTTTTGGAATCAGAGAGGGCGCAGAGTTCGTGGTAGTGAGTGGCGAAGAGGGTGCGACATTGCACTTCATCGTGGAGGTGCTCGGCGACGGACCAGGCGATGGAGAGGCCATCGAAGGTGGCGGTGCCACGACCGATTTCGTCGAGGATGACGAGGGATTTCTCGGTGGCGTTATTGACGATGAGGGCGGTCTCATTCATCTCGACCATGAAGGTGGACTGGCCCTTGGAGAGATCATCGGATGCGCCGACGCGGCAGAAGATGCGGTCGGTGAGGCCGAGGTGGGCGTGCTCGGCGGGGACGTAGGCCCCGATTTGGGCCATCAGGGTGATGAGGGCGATCTGGCGGATGTAGGTTGATTTACCGGCCATGTTGGGGCCGGTGAGAATTTGCAGGAGGGATTCCTCTGGCTCGATGAGGGTGTCGTTGGGGACGAATTTCTCGTCGACGAGGGTTTGCTCTAAGACGGGGTGGCGACCGTTCACGATCTGGAGGTGCCGTGAGTCATCGAGGACGGGGCGGGTGTGTTGATAGAGTTGGGCGGTCTCGGCAAAGGAGATGAGGACATCGAGCGTGGCGAGGGCATCGGCGGTGTTTTGCAGGGGGAGGAGGTGATCTGTGACACCGGCGCGGAGGGTGATGAATTCGTCGTATTCTAGGGCTTTGGCGCGGTCATCGGCCCCGAGGACTTTGCCTTCGACTTCTTTGAGCTCGGGCGTGATGAAGCGCTCGGCATTGGCCATCGTCTGCTTACGCTGGTAGTCGTCAGGGGCTTGATCGGCCTTGGATTTGGTGATCTCGATGAAGTAACCGAAGACGTTATTGAATTTGATTTTCAGGGTCTCGATGCCGGTGCGCTTGCGTTCGGAGGCCTGCATTTCTGCGATCCATTGCTTGCCGGAGCGGGAGGCGGAGCGGAGTTCGTCGAGCGCTTTTGAATGGCCATCGCGGATGATGCCGCCGTCCTTGAGTTGGGCGGGGGGCTCTTCGACGAGGGCGTCTTCGAGCGTTTTAACGAGTTCGGGGAACTCTTGGATGGCGTTGAGGAGTTGGGCGTGGAGACCGGAGGTCTCCGCCACG
>JALZWJ010000359.1 GCA_023300065.1 Akkermansiaceae bacterium | reverse complement strand
GCGCGTGAAGGTCAAGGTCGCCAGCAAGGGCGGGCAAGAGATCGAACTCACCGCCTCGCGGACCTTCGCTGTAAATGGTTCTTTAAAGACCGAGCGGGTGGGGGACTTCTACCTGAGTCAGATCGATGGCGGCTACCGCATCGAGTTCCTCGGCCGCAATGGCGAGCCCCTCGCAGGCCAAAATCTCAACGCCACCTTCCAACACCACGGCTTCAAAAACCAACAAGCCGTCACGTTGAAAACCTCGCCAGTCGGTGGGGTTGAACTTGGAAAACTCGATGGCATTTCCCACATCACGATCCGTGAGGCAAGCGGGCACCAACGCGGATGGAAACTTCTTGGCGACCGCCGTGATCAGGTCGGCATCCTCGCATTGGCGCAGGGTCAGGAACTCAAAGTCCCATTCATCGGGAAGCTCACGCGCGCCAACGTCGGGTTCTTTTCATACTCCCGCGGAGGATACGTTTCAGATCAATTCTCCAGCCTCAAATTCTTCAATGGCTCCCTCACTGCGGCTAATCTCCCCGCCGGAGATTATCGCCTCCTTCTCAAGGAAACTCAGGAGGTCGTAAAGATCCTTGTAGCAGCTGGCGATCTCTCGAAAGCGCATGTCTTTAATGACACCCGCATGCTCGCGCTCCCAACTCGCCAGCCCTCACATTTGACCGAGCTTAAAGTCGATGAGAAGGCCTTAGAAATTACCGTCTCTGATCTGGATCCACACACCCGGGTTCACGTCATGGCCACCCGCTTCCTCCCAGGTTTCGATCCCTTTTCGTCACTCCGTGGCTCCCAGCGTCCCGCTTTCACCACCGGCCAGGCCCGCTACCTCCCGAGCCTCTACATCAGTGGGCGGAAGCTCGGCGATGAACTCCGCTACATCCTAGAGCGCCGCTATGCCCAAGTCTTCCCCGGAAACATGCTCACTCGCCCCGAGATCCTTCTCAATCCTTGGGCCGTTCGTGAGACGAAGTCAGGCGAAGAAAACCTTGCTGGCGGCGATCTCTTTACTCGTCAGCCTGTTCCCAAAGCAGCTCCTTTCGCATTGAAGTCCAGTGGAGGAAGTTCGGCGCCCTTTGGTTCCCGTCGCGGACCCACAAATCCCTCCTACGAGTTCTTCGCAAATGACCCCGTCATGGTCACCAACCTCGTCCCTGACAAAGACGGGAAGCTCTCCATTAAGCTCGATGCCTTCGGCGACCGCCAGCACCTGCACGTCCTCCTCGTGGATCCAGATGGCTCCACCTACCGCAGCCTGTCTCTCCCGGATCGTCAGACCCAGCTCCGCGACCTCCGCCTCCTGAAAGAGCTCGATCAAAAACGCCACTTCACCGAGCAAGAACGAGTCAGTCTTTTGAAAAAGGGAGACACCCTCAAGCTCCCCGACCTCGCGAATGCTGAGTTCGAGGTCTTCGATCACCTCGGTGCGATTCATCGCTACTTCCTAAATCTCAAGGACGACCCGACTCTCCGTGAATTCTCCTTCGTCACAAAATGGCCCAGCCTCAGTGAAGAGGAGAAAACAGAAAAATACTCAAAGTATGCCTCCCATGAATTGAGCTTCTTCCTCTCGCGAAAGGATCCGGAATTTTTCAAATCCGTCGTCCTCCCGCACCTCGCCAATAAGAAGGACCGCACCTTCATGGATGACTACCTCCTCGGGGAGCCGCTCACAAAATATGAGGCCGCCTTTGAATACGCCCGGCTCAACGTCGTCGAGCGACTCCTCCTCTCACAGGGCAACCCACAGCGGCTCGCCGCCCTCACCTTAGACCTCCAACATCGCCTCGCGCTCAAGGCCCCGAATCTCGCTCAGTCACAATTCCGGTTCGGCACCGCCGTCTCAGGCGGCGCCTTCGGAGATGGCTATGCTGGGGGTAAAAAAGATGAGGGCAGACGGCTCGTGAGAGCGTCTAAGGTGGCCAAGATGTCTCAATCGGCAAGAGGCCGGTCACTTGGAAAAAATGAGTTAGCAAATTCAGCAAGGGAAGTCAGTAGAGTGAAGGTCCAAGGTGCTGCTCTGATGGAACTCATGGACGCACAGCGCGACGCCGACACCGACACCGAGGGAGTTGATCCATTCTCCGACCTAGGCGAAGATGATGCCTTTGCTGCAGCCCCCGAGCAACCTTACCGCAGCCTCGACCCCACCAAAGAATGGGCCGAGAACAACTACTACAATCTCCGCATCACCGCTCAGACTTACGCGCTGATTGATGAAAACCACTTCTGGCTCGACCTCGCGAAGCACGGCCTCAAGCCCGGCTTTGGCTCACGTCACCTCGGTGCCGCCACTGGGAATTTCGCCGAGATGATGCTCGCGCTCTCCTTCCTCGACCTCCCGTTCGAGGCCCCGAAACACGATGACGAAATCACAGATGGTGACTTGAACTTCACGGCTGGCGGCCCCGTCCTCCTCTTCCACCGCGAGGTGAAGGAAGCAGGGATGGCCGCAAATCGCCCACCGCTTTTGGTGAGCCAAAGTTACTTCCAGTGGGACGACCGCTTCCGCATGGAAAATGGCGAAAAGGTAGACCGTTTTATTACGGATGAATTCGTCTGCGGCATCGTCTACGGCGCGCAGGTCGTGGTCACGAATCCCACCAGCTCGCGTCAACTCCTAGACATCCTGACCCAGCTTCCGAAAGGGGCCATTCCCGTCTCTGGCCAGCGCACCACCGCGAATCAGAAGGTGGGCTTGGACCCTTACTCGACTCATCGTCTTGAGCTCGCTTTCTACTTCCCAGCCTCGGGCGAGTTCCCAGCCTTTCCTGCGCACCTTTCCAAAGCCGGCGAGGTCGTAGGGCATGCCGATCCTCTCACTCTGAAAGTGGTCGATGAACCCACCACAGTGGATGAGACCTCATGGGCTTGGATCAGTCAGTGGGGTGAAGAAGCGGTTGTCCTGAAGCATCTTGCCACCGCGAATCTCCACGCCATCAACCTCACCAAGATCGCCTGGCGCTGCCGCGAAAGCGCCGACTTCTACCAGCAGGTGACCGCCGTGCTCGACCGACGCGGGGTCTTTGAAAAGACCCTCCAGAGCTACGCCCTCCTTCACGATGATCAGGCTGGAATTACGCAATTCCTCCTCGCCCAGCAGGGCTACTTGAACCAATGCGGGCTCGCACTTTCATGCGACCTCATCACGATCGATCCGATTGTAAGACGCGCCTACGAGCACCTCGAATACAAGCCGCTCATCAACAATCGCGCCCACGCTCTCGGTGGCGAAAATCGCATCCTGAATCCCACCATCCGTTCGCAGTATCAGAGCTTTCTTACCGTGCTGAGCCAGCGAAAGGCGCTGGATGACATGGATCAACTCGGGGTCAC
>JALZWJ010000358.1 GCA_023300065.1 Akkermansiaceae bacterium | reverse complement strand
TTGATCGTGGTGACATTGACCCTTTCAGATCGATTTCAGTGCGGTTTAAGAATTGAGGGGTTTAGAGGTTTTCAGGATGCAAATCACAGCTCACTTAAATTCCAGTTTCAACCCACGGGTGCTCCAGTAGGCTTTGATCTTTTGCTCGATTTCGGTGGCTTCGGTGAGGGGGAAGAGGGTAGGGATTGGGTCGCGGGTGGTGGAGACTTTTTCTAGGGCCGCGAGATGGGCGCTGACTTCTTGGCGGCGTTCGGCGCCTCCGTGGAAGGCGAAGTGGGTGAGAAGGAGGGCGCTGGTGTAGGATTGGAGGGCTTCGGCAGGTGGGAGGACGGCGGTGCGGCGGAGCCAGTGTCGAGAGTTCAGCTGGAGGAGGAGCTTGATGTTTGTGGCGGAGAGGTGAGGGCCTCGCACGCCGGACTGTCGGCGGAGGTGATCGCGGATTTGAGCGTCGATCTTTGTGAAGTTAAATTTCCCTTGGCTCAGGTGCGCGGCGGCGAGGTATTCGGCGACGCCTTCTACAAGCCATGGCTCCATCTTCCACAGCGTTTCATGCATGCAGAGGTGGGTGAGTTCATGGACGAGGAGGTCGAAGGTGGGCCGGGGAAGGAGCTGCGAGGCAGGTGGGGTTCGGTTGAGTTGTTCCCACTGGATGAGGACTTTCTGGGTGTGGCCATTATAGAAGCCCGCCGTTCCGGGTGAGCCTCCTGCGGTGGCGTAGGACTCGGCATCGTGCGCGAGTTGGATGAGGGGTTTTCCTTTGATGGGCGGGGCGAAAAGGGGGAGCGGGAGGGACTTTAAAGCGAGTGCTACGGACTCGGCACTGAGGACAAAATTCGCGATGAGAGGAGTGGCGATTTTTTGCGAGGTGGCGACTCGATAGTTGGTGGTGGTGTAGAGAAATCCGGTCTCAGTCGCTTCCACGGTGTGCTTCGCTAGCCGAGGCTCCGGGGAGAGGGTGGTGGGCCATTTTTGCGCGCTGAGGGGACCCAGCAGGATGGCTCCCAGTAAGGCGACGGTGCTAATCGTTTGCATCCTCAACGAAAGGGACAATTTTGATCTTCCCGCTCGATGGTGGTTCTGTATGGAGGTTCCCCGCGAGGGTCTCGACGGCGGGCTTGGCCGGTGCATCTTTCCCATCGAGGGCGCTTTTTAAGGCCTGTTCCACGAGCTGTCCGCAATGAATCTTCATGGGCGGAAGTGGGCCGAGGTCGCCGGAGAGTTCGTTCGGTTTGAGTAAGCGGGCTTCCTCCGGCGTCTTTCCTTTCAGGAGCTCAGTCGCCATGGAGGCGACCGCGATGGCGGTCTGGCAGCCGAAGGCTTGGAAGGAGGCACGGTCGATCACTTTTTTGCCATCCTTCTCAGTGAACTTGAGCCACATCCGCAGCATGTCTCCACAATCTGGGGAACCCACGGTGCCGACGCTATCGGCATCGTTCATTTCACCGACGTTCTTTGGCTGGGCAAGAGCTTCCCGCGCGCGATCTTCAAAATCTTCTGACACGTAGGGAGGGTATCCCGTGGGTGGGAAAAGTCTAGGCGTCTGTGGTCTTCAATCGTGTGCGGGCAAATTCTAATCTCTAAATCTTGAAACTCTAAACAAATCCAAAACAGGAAACTCAAAATTCCAAATGCCGTTTTTCCTGAGCTTACCCTTTCTTATCGTGAGAGGGATCGTAGTAGATCTTCACATCCGCCTTCTTGGTTCCGAGGAGGTCCTGGGCGCGGATCAAGGCATCGCGCGTTGAGATGTTGGGATTACTCGGGGCGTTGAAGAAGAGGTTGGTTTCGCCTTCCTTACGGTTGCAGCCCTTTTGTAGAGTTTCTAGGACGCCTGAGCTTTTTAGGACCTTGTAGACATCACGGGTCGCTCCGGAAACAATGAGGTGCCTTTCCTTGGAACGGACAAAGCGGATGAGTTCGCGCAGGGCCATCACGCTGGTGGCATCGAGGTGGTGAGCATTTTTGAGCCGAAGGATGATGACCTTAATGTTCGGGTCGACAACTAAGCGCTGAACTTGAGTTTGGAAGAGTTCTGCCGCACCAAAGAAGAGAGAGCCCTCGACATGGACGATGGAGATAGCGGGGTTTGCGCGTTTCTTTTTTTGCTCTAATTCGCGGAGTTCGCCATCGGCTGAGACCTCGTATTCCATGAGCTGAGGACGGGAGACTTTCCGGAGGAAGAGGAAGATTGATAAGGAGGCCCCGATAAAAATGGCGACGTAGAGGGGAAAGAGGAGTGCTGTTAAAAAGGTGACGATCAAGACCCCCGCATCCTCAGGAGTGGAGCGTAAGCAAATCCGGATATTACGACTCTTAATCAGGGAGGCCGCCACTCCTATGACTAAGCCGGCCAGCGCGGCCTTCGGGATAAAGGAGACAGGGTTCGGGGTGAGGTAGGCGAAGATGAAGATCGAGATCAGGCAGAAAATCCCCGAAAGGATGGAGGAGATCCCAGACCTCGCCCCTGATTCATAGTTTAAGGCTGAGCGGGTGAGTGAGCCGGAGGCCGGCATCGCGGCGGTGAAGGCGCAGGCAATGTTCCCCATGCCGACGGCCATCATATCTTGGTTGATTTCGGAGCGATTT
>JALZWJ010000357.1 GCA_023300065.1 Akkermansiaceae bacterium | reverse complement strand
AACGATCCCCGCTTCTACGAACTCTGCGACGAATACGGCCTCTACGTCATCGCCGAAGCGAACATCGAGTCCCACGGCATGGGCTACGGACCTAAATCAACTGCCAAGGACGCCACCTGGACCGCCGCCCACCTAGACCGCGTCACCAACATGGTCCACTCCATCAAAAACCACGGCTCCATCATCATCTGGTCCCTTGGTAATGAAGCGGGCGATGGCGTCTGCTTTGAAGAATGCTCCAAATGGATCAGAAGGAGATCCCCCGTCCAATATCCCATCCACTACGAACGCGCCGAGAAAAAGTCCCACGTCGACCTCTTCACCCCCATGTATGATAGCATCCAAGACTGCCGGGACTACGTCCGCACTGAGTCTAAGAAGCCCCTCGCCGACCAACGCCCCCTCATCCAGTGCGAATACAGCCACGCCATGGGGAACTCCTCCGGTAACCTCTACGACTACTGGATGCTCTTCGAAAAAGAACGCCTCCTCCAAGGCGGCTCCATCTGGGATTGGTGCGACCAAGGCCTCCGCAAAACAAAATCACCCCAAGCCAGCCTCAACAAAACCGGCGACCACCAAGTCAAAGTCGAAGGCCAACTCGACAAGCAAAACGGCCTCACCTCTGGCTACGCCACCATCGCCAACAGCGACTCGCTCACCTTCAACACAGACCTCATCATTCAGGTCCACGTCCGCCCGGGCCGCTCCAACTGGGGAGACAACCCCATCATCACAAAAGGCGACCAATCATGGGCCCTCAAAATTAATAAAGGCCGTAAGCTCGAGTTCACAATCTTCGACACCACCTGGCGATCTGTCTCCACCAAGCTCCCCAAAGATTGGCAAGACAACTGGCACAACATCGAAGCTAGTTACGATGGAAAAATGATGAGCCTCACCCTTGATGGAAAAGCCACCACCAAAAAATACGAAGGCCGAATCAAATCCACCCACTTCCCCATCGGCATCGCTCGCAACACCCAATACGGGAACCGTAGCTTCGATGGACAAATCAAACGCGTCCGTATCTACACAAAGCCCCTTGCCCTCAGAGGTGTCACCCTGCCTGATCTCAACCTCGACTTCACCGACTTCACCACCCCAGAAGGCTCCCTCGAGTTCTTCGCCTACGGCGGCGACTACGGCGACTTCCCGAACGATAATAACTTCAATGCCAATGGCATCGTCACCTCCGACCGTAAGCCAACTCCGCAGGCCCCCGAGGTCTTCGCCGCTTACCAAAACCTCCGCCTCATCGACCTCGTCAGCACCAATGAAACAGAGACCACCGTGAGACTCCGCAACACCTCCACCTTCACCAACTTCTCGGAGTATGATGCCTTTGCGACCATCCTTCTCGACGGGAAACCAAACCCGGAAAAGCCCCTCTCCATCGCGCTCTCCCCGACCACCACTGGCCGCGTCACCCTCCCCGCCCCCTATCCCGCCGACCACGTGGGCGAGGTCCACCTCACCCTAGAACTCCGACTCAAGGCCGACACCACTTGGGCTAAAAAAGGCCACGTCGTCGCCCGCGTGCAAACGCTCCTCGCCGGGAAAGCTCAGACCAGCCCGCTCCCCGTCGGCCAAGCCACCCTCACCGAGAGTGACCGCGCCATCGACATCACCGCAGGCCAGACCGCCCTCACCTTTGATAAGAAAAACGGCCAACTCACCTCCTACAAAATCGGAGACCGCCAGCTCCTCGCCAGCCCCCTCGCGCTCAACTTCTGGCGGCCACCCGTCGACAACGACCGCGCCAACAAATTCGGAGAACGCTCCGGAATGTGGAGAAACGCCGGACCAAATACCAAGGCCACAAAATTTGAGATCAGCCAAGAAAACGGAGTCATCACCCTCACCTTCGACCTCAAGATCCCCGCTGGCGGGACCACCGGGAAGATCACCTACACCATCGGTGCCGATGGCACCATCGATGCCGCAGTCACCATCAGCCCGAAAGGCCAAATGGGCAAAATTGGCCAGCTCCCCCGCCTCGGCATGCAGTGCACCGTCCCCGCGACCTACAACCAAGTCTCATGGTTCGGAAATGGCCCGCACGAGACCTACCGAGACCGGAAAGCGGGCGGCATCCTAGGCCACTGGACCGCCACCACCGCCGACCTCTTCTTCCCTTACCTTGAGCCACAAGAAACCGGAAACCTCACCCACCTCCGCACCCTCTCTCTCCTAAACTCAAGCCAGCAAGGCCTCACCGCCACCGCCCTCGGAAAGAACCTCCTCTCCGGCGGCACCTACCCCTGCCTCATGTCGGATCTGGAGGGCCGCCGCCATCCGGTCGATATCCCCAAGCGCGACATCGTCACCTTAAACATCGACCACAAACAAATGGGCGTCGGCGGCACCAACTCTTGGGGGGCCCGCGTCCTGCCCAAGTATGAGATCCCCCCAAAAGGCACCTACAGCTGGTCCTTCCGCCTCCGCGGGCTTTAAATCTCATCATCACGCTCCCAAGAAAAGTCATGATCAATGCCTCTCCCATTCTTAAGCGACTTCGCCTGAAGTCATTTCTCGCCTCCCTCGCCTCCCTCGTATTAGCTGCGACCCCCGTCGGGGCGCAGCATAACAAGGCAGCCACCGCGCCCACTCTCGTCACCGGTTCTGAAGTCGATCTGGCCTCCGCCATGAAAGCCACGTGGGTTCAAGGGGAAGGACCAAAATCTTTTGAGCCGGGGAAAGTTTACATCTTCGAGTGCTGGGCCACATGGTGCGGGCCCTGCATCGGGATGATCCCCCACGTGAATGACCTTCACAAAAAATACCACGACAAAGGCCTCCGCGTCTTCGGCATGAGCGTCTGGGAAAACGATCAGCAGAAAGTCGAAGCATTCGTCAAAAAAATGGGCAACCGCATGACCTATCCAGTCGCCTTCACGGGGCAGGGATCCGCCTTTGAAAAGGAATGGCTCACCGCCGCAGGTGCTCAATCCATCCCCCATGCCTTCATCGTCAGAAACGGAAAACTACTGGGATCCACCCAGGCTTCACGCCTCACCGACACCTTGATCCAGACCATGCTTTCCGGCGATGCAGGCGCTCAGAAAGCCGCCGACATCCTTTCCTCCGCCAACAACAACCAAGAAAATACGGATAAAATGCTTCAAGACATCTTTGTGGCACGTCGCCAAAACGATGCTGACAAAATGGCCCTGATCCTGAAGGAACTCAAAGCCACCGACCCAGCCCACCCCTCTATCCAAACGCAGGAACTCTTAATCCTGATGACCCGTAAAGATTGGCCAGCCGCAGTGACCGCCATCAATGAACTCCCCAAAAGTGAGGCTCAAAAGGGGTTCATCTCCATGACCGGTTTGCAGGCTGCCAAGCCTAACAATCAGGGGTATTCGGAGGACTTCTTGAAAGCTCTCGTCAACTCATACTCGGACTACGTCAGCAATAACAAATCTCCGCTTGGACCAAACCACTTCGTATGCCTCAGCATTCTTCAAGCCAGAATCGGTGACCAAGAGAACGCCATCATCACCGCCCAAAAGGGAATCGAAGCCTCCAAGTTTTTCCACAAAGACCGCGAGTTCATGACCGCCGCTTACACCCGCTTCGCAACCTCCGTAAAGGCAGGCACAGTCCCAACGTATGCCAAGCTGAGCGAATGGATCCGTGAGGCCCGCACCGCCGCATCACCGACCCCGACAAAGAAGTAATGAGCGGGCGGTTTCAATCGCTCCAGCATCTAAGCAGTAGCCGAATAGCTCCAGCTTTCGGTCCCCGCCCTCATCCTACGCAGAGAACCGAAAGCGGGAGCTTTCGGCTACCGTCACCAGCCCCGGACGCGTCCTTTGCGGATTCGCTTCAGGCAGATTCCAATGATCCCCATCCCCCCAAAACAGAACGATAAAAACCATGTGGAAGATCTTAAAGAAAATCATCACGCTGGGATTTGTGGTCGGCGTGATTTGTGTGTTGGGCTTAGTTTGGATCT
>JALZWJ010000356.1 GCA_023300065.1 Akkermansiaceae bacterium | reverse complement strand
ATCGTCATCTGAGTCGAAGCATGCACCTCAATATCCGGCGCCACTTCCTTCACCAGCTTCGCCGCACCCAAATCCTGCACAATCACCGCATCCACCCCCGCACGCGCCATCATCTCGATCTGCTCCACCGCCCCTTCCAGCTCTGTCGGAAACACCAGCGTATTAAACGCCACAAACCCCTTCACCCCATGCCGATGAAGAAACTCCATCAACTCTGGTAAATCTTCCTCCGAAAAATTGTCCGCCCGCATCCGAGCATTGAACTTCGGCAGCCCAAAATAGATCGCATCCGCCCCGTTCGCCACCGCCGCACGCGCACAATCCCAATTTCCCGCCGGAGCCAATAATTCAGTCACAAAAAAGGTCTACCTCCCAATCGCAAGCAAAGCAACAATATGGAGCATTGGTGAAAGCACCGTATTTGGCCCCCCCTCAACCAATCCCTCAACCAAAAAACTCACCATCCCCCTCTTGTCCATTCCAGACTCCTCCATTATAGGTTCCACCGATATGAGCATCAAAGTTGGCGATAAAGCCCCTGATTTTTCCCTCGTCGCCCTCGGCGATGGCGGTCCCGAAGTTGTCAAACTCTCCGAACAGACCGGTGAGCAAAACATCCTCCTCCTCTTCGTCCCTATGGCCTTCACCGGTAAATGCACCGAGGAATTCTGCGCCATTTCGGCCGGACTCGCTGCCTACACCGACCTGAACTGCACCGTCTTCGGGATCTCGGGAGACAACCCCTTCGCCAACGCCGCCTGGGCCGAAAAAGAAGGAATCACCCTCAAGCTCCTCTCCGACTACGATCACAAGGCCACCGACGCCTACGGCATCGCTTACGAGCAATTCCTCCCCGACAAGAACCTCATCATGGGTGGCGTGCCAAAGCGCTCCGCCTTCCTCATCGATAAGGCGGGCGTCGTGCAATACGCACAGGTCAACGATTCACCCGGCGATCTCCCAGACTTCGACGCCATCAAGGCAAAGCTCGCCGAGCTTTCCTAAAATCGGCTTCATTCCATTTTCAAAGCCCGCACTCATTCGAGTGACGGGCTTTTTTTTATCACACCATCTCCACCCCAAAGAAATCCCGCAGCACCGACCGATACGTTTCCCTCTTAAACTCCGGCAACCAGTCTTGCTGAAATTCCTCCGGCTGAATCCACCGCGCTTGCGCAAACTCGCGCGGCTCTTGCATCAAGTTCACCTCCGGCGCATCCCCGCTGACCCGGCACAAATAATACGTCTGCTCCTGCCCTACAAAGCGGGCCTTTTCGGGCGAGCGGTCATTGCGCCTCCCCGCTGGGTAATCATACCGATACCCGCCCTGCGATTTCTCCACCACGTAGTGCGAGGGCTTGAGACCGATTTCTTCCTCCACCTCGCGTCGCACCGCCACATCCAGCTCCTCCCCCGGATCAACTCCACCTTGCGGAAACTGCCACGCCCCCGGATTCCCCAGACGCTCACAGATTAAAAGAAGCCCCTCTGCATTCACCATCAAAGCCGCGACGTTTGGTCGATACTCTCCCATACCGCCCAGAGTAATGACAAACCACCGTATTTCAATCCGTAGCTCTCTTGAAATCGGACTTTGACCTTCGCCGTTCTGCACCTGATATTTCCCCTCACCATGAAAACCACCTTCCTTCTCACTGCTCTACTCGCCCTCCTGCCCCTTTCCCAACTCTCCGCTCAAGTCCCCTCGGCACAAGCCGAACAGCAGACCACTGAAGAACAGAAGGCACAAGAAGAAGCCGATAAGGCCGCCTTGGAGGGAATCGAAGACGATGAAAATAAAAAACGCCGCTGGCAGTGTAGCCTCCCAGGCGGTGAATACTCCGTCAACATCGGCAACATCACCTCCGTCAGTAAGCACTCCTACGTTCTGGATGGCACCCTCTTGGTCAACGAAGTCACGGTCGATACCATCGGCACCGCGCTCGCCCGTTTTTACTTCATCGAGCCGATCACAAAGGACACCAACTTCAATGCCCTAGCCCGCATCCAGAAGCGCGCCAAAGAACTCCAAAACCGCGCCCAAAGCCGCACCGGAACCAAGGCTGATGAAATGGCTCAGAAGAGCTACCCCACCACGACTCACGCCCGCACCATCGAGTTCCGTATCATCAATGAGGTCGAGCTCAACGCCCTCTACAGCTCACTCTTCACAGCATGGGACACCGGGAAAGGACGCACTTTCAGAATCAAATAGAGGAAAGAGAAAGAGACCATTTTTGAAATATTCCAGCTTGCGGAATCGTCTCATGAGCACAAGCTTGCCCCAGAACTTATGAAATACATGACAAACACCCTCGCCGCCGCCGCCCTGATCCTCGCTCCCGCCGCTCTCCTCGCAGAGCCTATGGCGGACAAACCAGCCGCCGCGGATGCGGTGACTGAAAAGGTAGAAAAGGCCGCCATGACCAAAGAAAAAGCCGCTGATATCGAAATCACCGTGACTTGCAACGACACCATGCAGTTCGACAAAAAAGCGATCGAGCTCGCCGTAGGAAAGACCGTGAAGCTCACCCTCAAGAACACTGGTAAGCTTCCAAAAACAGCGATGGGCCACAACCTCGTCATCCTTAAAAAAGACGCCAACCTCATGGGCTGGGCTCAAAAAGCAATGACCGCGAGAGCGACAGACTTCATCCCCGCCGATGCAGAATCAAAAAGCGCGATCCTAGCCCACACCAAGCTCCTCGGACCTGACGAAGAAGACTCCATCACCTTCACCGCCACAGAAGCCGGTGACTATGAGTTCCTCTGCAGCTTCCCCGGTCACTTCGCCCTCATGAAGGGAAAGATCACCGTGAAGTAAGCTCACCTGACACAAGTCATTTTCAAAAGCGCGACCGAAACGGTCGTGCTTTTTTTTTGTGGGGGTGAGGTGGTATAATATTCCGGAATTCCCGAACTAGGGCGATCAAACTAGGTGAAATTTCTCGCAATCTTTCTTTGTTCTCTAGCCCCAATCGGGGCGATCTATCGTAGCCCACGGGCAGAGGGAGGAACGACCGCCGCCCTGGGTTTGCGAACGGTCCGGGATAGGG
>JALZWJ010000355.1 GCA_023300065.1 Akkermansiaceae bacterium | reverse complement strand
GCCAGATGGTAGCGTTCTTTCACGAAAAAATCGACACCGCGGTGGGGGCCGGCCTGACTCGCGAGCAAATCGTGCTCGACCCCGGCCTCGATTTTGCGAAGCAGAAGGAGGATAATTTGCTCGTCTTACGTGAGCTTGAGAAAGTGATCGCGCTCGGCTGCCCGGTCCTTTTGCCTGTCTCCCGAAAGACCGTGATCGGAGAGGTGCTAGATCTCCCAGATCCGAGGGACCGGGATGCGGGAACGGTGGCTCTCCTAACGCAGGGGATGATGAAAGGGGCACATCTCTTCCGCGTGCACAATGTCCGCGCGTGTTGGGAGGCTCTGCGCGTCGTCACTCCACTCCTCCGAAAAAAGCTCCGAGTGATTTTAAATCTCGCGATCACGGCGGATGGAAAAATCTCTACCACGGGAAATACCCCCGCTCACTTCACTTCTAAAACGGACTTCGCTCGCCTACTCGAAATCCGTAAACAAGCGGATGCCATCCTCGTAGGCCGAGGTACGCTGGAAGCGGATCAAATGACAATGACCGTAGAGGGACGCACCCCATGGAGATGCGTGGCATCAAAAAATGGGCATTTTGATCCTGAGCACCCCTTCTTTAAAACAGAGGGTGGACCGCGACACCTCATTATCGGCGCGGAGGCAAAAAAACCGGACCTCCCGGCGGAGATTCACTGCGGCACTTTGGGAGATTTCCTAAAAGAATTACGGGAGCAACCTGAGATCGAAACACTCCTCTGCGAAGGCGGGGGAACTCTGGTGAGAGAGCTCTTTGCCCTAGATGTGGTGGATGAAATCAATCTCACCTGGGCCGTGCATACCCTTTTTGGAGGTGAGAAAGCCCCCACCTTAACGGGGCTCCCGGGTGATTTTTTCCCAGAAACCCTTCATTATCAGCTCTCCAACATACAAGACGCGGGAAAAGGAGAGGTGTTTTTGACTTATCATAAAAAGGTCACTTGATTATTCACATCGATTGGACTCCTATTTAAACACCTACTTATCCCCATGTCTCGCCGTCGTCGTATCATCCTGATCTCTCTCACTATGCTCCTCATTTACGTGATTGCACAGCTCTGGGATATTCATCGGGTGGGGCATCTAGAGCGAGAGCGCGAGGCTGATTGCGCGATTGTGCTGGGTGCAGCGGCTTGGCATGACAAGCCCTCCCCCGTGTTGCGTGAACGCCTGAATCACGCCATCGAACTTTATAAAAAAGGAAAGGTGAAAGTCCTAGTCCTCACCGGTGGATACGGAAAGGGCGCCGACTTTGCCGAGTCTGAAGTCGCCCTAGAATATTGCGTCACCCAAGGCATACCGCGGGAGGCGCTGCACGCTGAATTAGAATCACTCAATACAGTCGATAACCTCAAGGAGGCTAAAAAAATCATGGTCGCTCAGAATCTCCAAAGCGCGCTCTTAGTAAGTGACCCATGGCATCTCAAACGCGCCCGCCGGATGGCGCACGACCTTGATTTAAAAGTCTACGTGTCGGCCACCACCTCCTCCCGCTTCAAATCGTTGCAGGCCAAGAGTAAGTTTTTGCTGGGAGAGTTCGCCCTCTATCACAGCTATCTCGTCACAGGTAAGTAGCCCTCTATGAGAGGCGCCGATGAAGCCACCCAAAAGGGAGGATCCCCGCGGTCGCGGCTGATGATAAGACAGCTCGGCCAGCTCGGTGAGTAAGGCCGTGATGCAGCGCCAAGGCCAACCTCACTCGGGGCCGAAACCGATAATCAAGAGCGGCGCGGATCGCGGCCCGAGTCTCCTCCCACGTCCGCTCTTCTGTGCAATAATCAAGGAGCGGTCCGAGGGCGCATTCCGCAGACTCGAAAGCCATCGACATCCCATTACCAGTGAAGGGAGGGATCATACGCTCCGCATCACCTAGCGTGCAAAGATCACTCATTGCTCCCTGCGAGCCGAGATGAATCCCGCTGATTCCAGTGAGAGACTTTGGGTCCATCTGAGCAGAAGCCACACGCTCCGCTAGGTTCCCTAGCCCAGATCTACGCAGGGCACCCACAATCGGATTTTCTCCCGCGGTGCGTGGGCCTCGTTGAAAGAGCCCGCAGACATTCACACGGGAGCCATCCGCCGTGATAGGAGTCAAGCCGAGGTAGCTCCCCTCTCCGATGTGCATCTCTAAAAAACCACCGAGCTCCAGCCCCTCGAAATGAGCCTTCAACCCTAAGAGCGGGCTATCTTTAGCGATGAAACGCCCAGCAGCCCAGACTAATCCTTCACAGGGAACAGGCTGCGCCCGATCGCGCATGCGGAGATCCCCACCGGCTTCTTGGAAGGCGACTCGCAATCGCTCATCCATCTCCCAACGCGACATGCCTAGTGCGGGATGAGGGAGCCTTTCCTCAAGAATCCGGGTGCCCCCGATCCACCACCGAGTGGATTGATGGCGGAGCGCGCCTCGAAAAAGAGACGCTATCCCTAAAACCTCCAGCGTCTTTTCTGTGACCCCATTAATGAACTCTCCACAAACACGATGCCGTGGATAAGAGCTGGCCTCTCGCAACACCACCGGCACCCCATACCTCCTCAGAGCAATGCCGAGCGAGAGCCCTGCGAGTCCCCCACCTGCGATTACGATTTCCTTCATCGCCTCCAAGCTAGCACACGAATCCCACCAAGCAACGAGACCTCCTCACGCCATTCCCAATCGTCTCCTAATTTCAAGAGTGCTGGGAGCTCTCCCTTCTGAAAACCAGCCCGTATACTAATCATCATATCATGCCGCGTAACATCATTAATGAAGGGCCAGAGCAGCCTCCCCTGAATGAGGGCGCTTTGGCAACGACTCGGCTCCGCCACGATGAGCCGGCGACGAGTCTGAATAAGTTCACCAAGCCGGGCCAAGTCCGGAGCCTCAAAATGGTGTAGAATTAAATTCGCCACCACCGTATCGCCATCCGCCGTGGGGAGCGTCTCAAAGAGGTCCCCCGCGAGCCATGAGGCGTCGAGCGAGGCTGGTTTCTCCAAAAAATCGAGCCCGGTTACCTTCCCATGAGTCGCTAACTTACGAGTCAGCTCACCCGCCCCAGCACCTAGCTCAATCAAGTCTCCCCCACTAAGTTGGCGTAAAATCCACCGTTCATTCCCCATGAGAGCATTGATCAGCCGGAGGTCCCGCCGACTCCTAAGCGCGTGCGGATCATCTCCGGGGAGAGAGTCCAAAAGTTCCGGTTTCACATCTCGTTTCATCTCTTCTTAGATACGGCTCCATTCGCAATGGTCAAGCGATGCCGTCTCCCCTAAGATACGCCGCCATGACAACTGCCGCCGAAAAAGCCTCCGTGCTCATCAAGGCCCTCCCCTATCTACAGCGCTTTCGGGGGAAAACCTTCCTTATCAAAATGGGCGGCTCCGCGATGGATCAACCCGAATTAGTCCGCGAAGTCATGCGCGACATCGTCTTTCTCGAAGTCGCCGGCATCCGCCCCATCATCGTCCACGGCGGCGGGAAAGCCATCTCAGCGGCAATGGAAACCTCAGGGCTTGAAGCAAAATTCATAGGGGGGCTCCGCGTGACTTCCCCAGAAGCGATCGAGATCGTAGACCGCACTCTTCATGGCGAAATCAATCAAGGCCTCGTAAAAACGATCAACGAATTTGGAGGGAAAGCGACCTCGATCCACGGAACCTCCGTCTTCAGAGCTAAGCAACTTCTGGGAAAAAATGACGCGGGAGCAATGGTCGACATCGGCCGCGTCGGCCAAGTCTCCGAATGCCTCACTCAGGATATTCAAGAAACCCTCGCAGCAGGATTCGTCCCTGTAATTTCCCCCTTAGGACGCCATGATGAAACCGGTGAGACGCATAACATTAATGCTGACCTCGCCGCAGCGGCCTTGGCCTGTGCCCTCCAACCCGCAAAATTAGTCTACCTTTCCGATGTCCCCGGCCTTCTCCGAGATGCCTCTGATGAAAGCACCTTAATCGAATCTGTGACAGGGATTGAAGCGAGGAGTTTAATCAAAGACGGGACCATCTCCGGAGGCATGATTCCAAAGATCACCTCC
>JALZWJ010000354.1 GCA_023300065.1 Akkermansiaceae bacterium | reverse complement strand
ATCTCCGTCGGAGCCGAGGGAGATGTTGATGATCTGGGCTCCAGCATCTGTCGCGGCAATGATGCCCTCGGCGAGGAGAAAGGAACTGGAGGTTCCACTCTCATCGACAATACGGACGGAGATCAGGTCGGCGGATGGCGCGACACCCATGAGGTTAGGGTGCGTCCCGGCGATGAGGGATGCCACGGAGGTCCCATGGGTATCAGGCTCAGCTCCCACGCCGATCTCGACGAGGTTGATGTGCTGGATGTTCCCCGTGAGCACGATGTGAGGCTCGATCCCGCTGTCGATGACGGCAATCCGCACTCCTTCTCCCCATGCGGAGTTGTCAGTAGTGATCCCGAGGAAGGCTAACGCGGTATTTCCAAATCCCACGATGCCACTTTGGGGAGGGATGTCACGGGTTTCGGGAATCGAGACGGGGAAGTTAAAGGCGAGTTGTTCGTCGTCGAGACCATCGAGGTCGCTGGAGTCACGGAAACCGATACGGACCGCGCGGAGAGTATCGATTTGGCCTAAATTGCGGAGCTTGGAATCGCCGAGACTGGCGAGAAAGCGGCGGTAGTCATCTTCATTTTCGAAAGAGATGATACGTTCATAAGGGATGGCGTTGGGGTCAAAGTCTCCGTCCCGCGCTGAGGTGGACTTTGGTTTGCGAGAGCTGATTGGATTCGGTCCCACCGCTTCCTGAATAGTTTGCGACACATTGCCTCTCTGTTTGGTGATTTTCTCCTCTTGAGGAGTCTTAATTAAAGTCCAGCCGACGATAAGACCAATGGTGAGTGCAAGTGATGCGATGAGAAAACGTGAGTTCATTTTTCAGGAAGCTATATTAGGAAACCCGGCCTTGCCAGAAAAGTTGTGAAACTAGTTCCTATGGGCGTTAAAAAAACTTTCTGAACTCTCTCGCTTGCTTGGCGGGACAATTCGACTTTCGTCCCTTGTGAGATTTCGTTATGCCCAGTGGCGATGGAACGACGAATCGCAGTGTTGAACGTGGTGGGGCTGACTAAAAGTGTTCTGGCCGAGATGCCGCGTCTTAAAAAATGGGCTGCCGCACGTGACGTGCAGAGTTTTAAGCCAGCCTTTCCTGCGGTAACCTGCACCGCACAGAGTTCTTATCTCACCGGCAAACCGGTCGGGGAGCACGGGATTGTAGGGAATGGCTGGTATGACCGTGAGGCCGCGGAGGTGAAGTTTTGGAAGCAATCCAACCATCTCGTGAAGGGAGAAAAAGTCTGGGAGACGACCGGGGTGAAGTGCGCGAAAATGTTTTGGTGGTATAACATGTATTCTTCAGCCGATTTCGCGGCCACGCCGAGGCCTCTTTACCCGGCGGATGGGCGGAAGTTTTTTGACATCCACACCCAGCCGATGGCGCTCCGTGAGAAAATGAAAGGGGACTTGGGCGACTTTCCCTTCCCCGCCTTCTGGGGTCCTAAGGCGGGGATCGGTTCCTCTGAGTGGATCGCGGCAAGTGCTCGCTGGATCGAGGAAAAGGAAAAGCCGGAGTTGAATTTGGTGTATCTCCCGCATTTGGATTACGGGCTCCAGAAGTTCGGCCCCGGTGCCGCGGAGATGGCTGCGGAGTATGCGGCCATCGATGCCGTGACTTGCGATTTGATCGAGTTTTTAGAAGGACGCGGGGTCGCGGTCCTCGTGCTCTCAGAATATGGGATTTCTAAGGTCTCGAAGCCGGTGCACTTGAACCGGATTTTCCGCGAGAAAGGGTGGATCCAGACCAAGGATGAGCTGGGATTAGAGACGCTTGATTGTGGCGGTTGCCAAGCCTTCGCGGTTGCGGACCATCAAGCGGCACATGTTTATGTGAATGATCCCTCCATCGCGGAGGAGGTGCGGAAGGTCGTCTTGGCGACCGATGGGGTGGAGGAAATCCGAGAAGGCGGGGACCTCTGGGGCAGAGGCATCGGGCGCGAGCGGGGCGGTGACTTTGTCGCAGTCTCAGAAGAGGATGCCTGGTTCACGTATTACTTTTGGGAAGATGACGCCAAGGCCCCGGACTACGCCCGCTGCATCGATATCCATCGGAAACCGGGATACGATCCGGTGGAGTTATTTTTAGACCCTGAGATTAAATTCCCCCTCGTCAAAATCGCGGGATTTCTGGCGAAGAAGAAGCTCGGGATGCGGGGCCTGATGGATGTCATCCCCTTAGACGCGAGCTTGGTGAAGGGCTCACATGGACGGGACAATGTTCCAGAAAATGAGCAACCCGTCGCGATTGGCGCAGGGGCAGATCAGGTGACCTCCGCAGAAGCGGTTTTCCAATGGATCAAGGATTCGTTAGAAGCCAACACGATGACATCCGGCTAAGATCGCCAGTTATTAGGTCTCTCAATCCTGAAACAGGAGAGGGGAAAGTGGCGGAGAGGGAAGGAATTGAACCCACCAAGGACAGATTGCCCTTCAACGGTTTTGAAAACCGCGGCGACCACCAGGCACGCAGCACTCTCCGCGGGGAGTGTGTGCGAGAAAGTAGCGGGCGTCAAATTAATGAGTCATTTTAAAAATGATTTAGGAGTCATCCTCGGTGATGCCGAGTTGCTCACAGACGCGGGCGAGCTTTGCTTCGAGGTCGCTCACGCGTTGCTCTAGCTCTGAGCGATGCTCGGAACCCTCTTGGGAATGGGTGGGCATTACAGGATTTGAGTCTGAGTTTGAACTTGCCTCCGCTTCCTCGCTGAGGAGATGGACGTATGTCTTCACGCGCCGGCCTCCACCAGCGGGGAGTTCTCTCACGAGGGGGCCGTAAGAATACTCGGTGAAACCGTGGAGGATTTCTTCGACTTGAGGCACTGTTTCGAACGGGTGCATGCGCTCGCTGCGCTGCTTGATTTCGCCGGCGGTCTGGATGCCGCGTAGCAGGAGGACGGTCATGACGGCGTTTTCAGCCGAGGTCATGTCTAGGATGTCGCCGAGTTGGTGTTCGTATTTCGGGACTCGTGATCCGGAGATGTGGACCTGCATCAGAATCTCTTTTTTACGGAGTCGCTGGATCGCTTCTTCGATTTCATCCGTCTGGAGATGAGTGACGGGAAAGCGATTCGAGGATTGGTTGGAGGCCGCCTCGATCGCCTTGGCCGTCATGGGGTAGTAGTCTGGGGTGGTCGTTTCTTTTTCAAGAATCGAGCCAAGGATGCGTGCCTCGACTTGGTCAAGTTGCAGCTCGGGGAACCGAATCGTTTCACTCATACCAAAGAATACACTGAGCGAGATTCTTTGCGAGAGGGGGATTACTTTTGCGCAAGCCGGGAGTCGAACGAGAAAGGGCGACTTGACTCAATCTCAACCTTCCTGAAATCCTCATGCAGAGGATTAAGGAGGAGGTTGCTTTCCTCCGGGAGAATCACGGACGGGGCGAGGACGCCTGCGGAACTGCCGCAAGAAAGCCAATCGTCTCCCTGATCGGTCGAATCCA
This sequence comes from Akkermansiaceae bacterium, assembly GCA_023300065.1. Classification (GTDB taxonomy): domain Bacteria; phylum Verrucomicrobiota; class Verrucomicrobiia; order Verrucomicrobiales; family Akkermansiaceae; genus SW10. The sequence continues at coordinate 4,486 of JALZWJ010000354.1, read as the reverse complement.
CGCCAGGAGGTTCCCGCTGCCAACCTTCACTCGTGAAGAGCCTGCCTCCGACCAGCTCGCGCGGGACGCGAACGGTGATGATGACCCTCGGGACCCTCCGCGTGATTGGCGTGGTGAGATGAACGAGCAACTCTAGCGCGGCCAAAGCGCGGCTTGTCGAAAGGTAGACCATGGGGTGACCGGGCGAATTCCACCTGCCACCATTCAAGCGGGCGCCCTCGCCAGAGAGCGCGGTCTTGGCCCACTTCGGTGCGACGATGCGGTAGGCGAGGAGATCTTTCTCGACCCGTGGCTTCGGTGGTTGGCCGATCTTCTTGGCAAAGTTATAGGTGACGCCCTGATGAGGTGAATTAGAAGATGCCATGATCAATGCGGCCTAAAAGATTCTCTACCTCACGGGCCCCAAACTCCGTGTCCGCATAGCTCAGTGGCGCCTCATCGGCGGTCCCAGGGTTCTCTGTTTTCAGCCAGCTCCGTGAAGCCTCCTCACACTCGAACACCTCCATGGCAATCCCGAAAAGACGAGTGAACCTCACCAAGCGCTCACCCTCTGCCTGTGAGAAACTCCGTGATTTCTTGCGGCGGTGGAGCGTGGCATTTGACATGCCAAGGTAGAGTCCCAATTTCTCCTCAGGGATCTGGAGGAGAGCTTGGAGTGCGGTGAACTCACGGAAGGGCAACCCCTCCCGAATCCGCTCTACGATAGGGGTCTGAATACCTAGGGTGTCCTCGGCGACGACCCCCGCTGGGACCTCACGCTCCTTTGGGAAGAAGAAGTAACTGAGAGGCTTATCGTTGTATCTCATGGTGGGAAGTTAGGGTGGGGCTCGGGGAGAGTCAATCTTTAAAAAGGTAAAATTGCTACATTTGTAGTGATCGTGATTTGAGTGACAAAAGGTGGGGCTTAAACCGCATCGCGGTGAAACCTCTTCGAAGCGGCCTGAAACGCTGAAACAAGCGCCATTCACTCTAGTGAAAGTCGTGCGACGTGGTGGCGAGATCTGAATGGCCGAGCGGTTCCAGCGAAGTGACGTAGACCGTCGGCTGCCCTCCCTCGGTGATTTGCACGCGCCCACGGGCTAGGAGGAAGGATTCGCTTGTGATGATGAGCTTGAATTGATGGAAGGTTTTGCGCGGGACGAAGAGGTTGGCGATCCCATATTCATCCTCCAGCGAGATGAAGCAGTGCCCTTTGGCAGTGCCTGGGCGCTGGCGGCAAATCACTAACCCCGCGATACGAAGCGGCTTGCCATGGGGCATTTCATAAAGGCTCGCTGCCGTGGCGAGTGTGGCTGATTGCTCCTGGCGCCAGAGCCGCATGGGGTGCGGGCCATTGGTGGCTCCTTGCAGGGCGAAGTCGGTGTTAAGGCGCTCATTGGCATTCATCATTTCCAAGACCTTCTCCTGCGGCTGCGGAGATAAGGGAGTGGCGAAGAGATCATCGAGCGGGAGTTGCTCAGCTTGCCAGAGGGCATCGCGGCGGTGCTCGACTTCCGGGAGGTCATTCAAAGCGCCCGAGGCGGCGAGGAGGCGGCGTTCTTTTTTATTGGGACTGACACGGGTTAGGAAATCCGGAAGTGAGGCGAATTGCACCTCGGATCGACTCTCAACAATCCGCTCGGCGGTCTGGCGTTGCAGCCCCTTGAGGCGCTTTAATCCGAGGCGGAGGGTGGCATCATTCAGCACTCCTGTTTCTACCATGGAATGGAGGACGGATACGGGCTTGGCGCGTATCCCATGGCGGCGGGCGTCTTGGAGGAGGGTGTTGACGGAGTAAAAGCCCATCGGCTGGTTATTTATGAGCCCGCAGTAGAACTCGACTGGGCGGTGGACCTTCAGCCAGCAAGATGCGTAGGCGATGAGGGCAAAGGAAATGGCATGCGATTCAGGAAAACCATAAAGGGCAAAGGAGCCGATCGATTGGATGACGCGCTCCTGCACAGAGGGCGTGATGCGGCGCTCATTCATGCGGCGTTTGAGTTTCTCAATGATCTCGTTCATCCGGTCATCCGACTTTTTAAAAGACATCGCCTTACGCAAGAAATCAGCTTCCACGCCCGTGAATCCTGCGATGACCATCGCCATTCGGAGGACCTGTTCTTGGAAGAGCGGGACGCCAAGGGTGCGTTTTAGAATAGGCTCAAAATCGGGGTGAATGTAGTCGATCTGCTCCCGTCCGGTCCGGCGGTTCAGGTAGGGGTGGACGAGGTCCCCCACGATGGGACCGGGGCGGATGATCGCGACCTCCACCGCGACATCGTAAAAGGTGCGCGGCTGCATGATGGGGAGGGTCGCCATCTGGGCGCGGGACTCAACCTGGAAGGTGCCCACGGTATCGGCACGGCAGAGGAGGTCGAAGGTGGCGGGGTCGCTTTTCGAGATCTTAGCGAGGTTCACGGGGTGCCCCCGCTGCTCGCAAAGACGCAGCGTGTCCTCCATTGCGGCGAGCATCCCGAGGCCGAGGAGATCCACCTTCACGATACCCAAATCCTCACAATCATCTTTGTCCCATTGCAGCACGGTGCGATTCTCCATACTGGCGGGTTGGAGGGGGACGATGTGGTCTAGCCCATCGTCACAAAAGACCATCCCGCCCGAGTGCTGGCCGAGGTGGCGGGGGGAATCGAGGATGGCTTGATAGAGCTGGAGGAGGGGCTGAAAGCGCGGGTGGGAAGGGGAGAGGCCGGAGCGCTGGATGGTATCGGCCAGCGCCATGGTCTGCTCTGCTGGAGTGGGGCCACCGTGACCCGTGGAGGACTCACCGGAGGAGCAGAGATCGGTAAAACGGTTCGCGATGGATTCCGGGAAGCCTAGGATCTTTGACATCTCGCGGAAGGCCGATCTGGGTTTGTAGGTGATGACATTGGCCGTCATGGCGGCACCTCGCGGGGCATACTTTTTGAAGAGGTATTGGATGACCGCTTCCCGCCGTTCGCCGGAAGGGAAGTCGATATCGATATCTGGCCAAGATTGACGGTTCTCCGAGAGGAAACGCTCGAAGAGGAGGCCGCCCTCGACGGGGTCGACACTTGTTACGCCGATTGCGTAACAGACGAGAGAGTTGGCGGCGGAGCCTCGGCCTTGGCAGAGAATGCCCTGAGAACGGGCGAATCGAACGAGATCCCAGACGATGAGGAAATAGCCTGAGAATCCTAAAGTTTCAATTGTTCGTAATTCCTCATCAATCTGTTGCGTGTGTTTATTACTTAAAATGCGGAAGCGAGTCGCGAGCCCCTTCTTCACGACGTGACGAAGATATTCACACTGTTCACGATCTGTGAATAACTCTCCAGTCTCCGGATTTTGGTAGGATGGGAAACGGTAGCCAAGATTGGAGAGGGAGAAGGTGGAGCATTCTTCGGCGAGGGCGTAAGCATGGGTGACAGCTTGTGGATAACCTGTGAATAAGCTGTGGATATCTTTAGGAGATTTCAAAAAGCGCTCGCCGTTGCTTTCGAGGAGGCGGCCGGCGTCATCGAGCGTTTTGTGCTCACGGAGGCAGGTGAAGGCATCGGCGAGGAGGCGGTCAGGGCGGGTGGCGTAGAGGGGCGAATTCGTAGCGAGGAGGGGAAGATCGAGGTGAGCGGCGAGATCATGGAGGAGGCGGTTTCGTTTTTCCTCCCCTCGCCGGAAATGGCGGTGAAGGGCGATCGAGACATTTCCGGGGCCGAAGTGGTTTTTGAGAGCGGTGGCGGCGGCTAGGAGGTTTGCTTTGGTGGGGTTGTGGAGGGAGTCTGGGGTGAGGACGGCGTGGGTTCCGGTGAGATCGCGGGCGCGGAAGTTATTCACATCTTGCTCACAATGGAGGTCGGTGAGGAGTCTGGAGAGGTTTTGGTAACCGAGGCGTGATTTGTTGAGAATCGTCAGAGCGCGGAAGTGAGAAATGTTCTCGAGAGTGGCTCCGGTGATGGCTTTGAGCCCGTATTTCTGGGCGGCGGCGTGGGCGCGGGCGGAACCGTAGTAGCCCATGTGATCGACAAGGCCGAGGGAGGTGTGGCCGAGTTCGGCGGCACGCTCGATGAGGGCCTCTGGCGGGGAAGAGCCGCGGAGGAAGGAGAAGGAGGATTTGGCGAGGAGTTCCACGGTTCTTTTAAAGGATGTGCTGGGTCGATGATACTGAGGGCCAAGTAGAAGAGACTCTGCTACGTCGACTAGGCATAAATCCCGAGGAGGTGCCATTTTCTGGGCGGGGTGAAGGAGAGTTGGAGGAGGAGGGCGTCATCGAGCTCGATGTCCCACTGGGCGTGTTGCCAGCTACTTTCCCACCAGGAACCGGAGAGGGGGAAAGGGCCACGGACGGAGCGGATTTGCCCTTGGTGAGGGCCGGTGAGGACGGCGAGGGGGTGTTGGTGACGGCCCCGTTTTTCGGAAGCGACGTTGATGGAGATGGGTGGACGTTGCCGTTTTAAGGGGAGATTTGTGGCGGGCTGATTTTCTTGAGGGGGTGGGAGTTTAAAATCCGGGGTGACGGGATGGAGGGTGGTGG
>JALZWJ010000353.1 GCA_023300065.1 Akkermansiaceae bacterium | reverse complement strand
CATCTGGATGTCCCCTTGGAGCTCACCCCTGGGATGATTTCCCCGCTCGCCGGCAACCGGATCTTTGCTCAGAAATTCGGAGTGGAAGCCTATCCCACCGCGTTCTACCTCGATGCGCAAGGCCGGTCTTACGCCACCGAATCCGGCGCCATCATTGGGGGGCCTGCCGCGTATGCCACCCGCTTGTTGAAAAAAGCGAGCGATCGCGAGGCGCAGAAAGCGGCCCTGCAAACCGCCTATTCAAAACAAGGGCTAGACCGCGCACAGGCCATCATCGATGTCCTGAAAAATGCTCCCCGGGGCGCGGCTGATGACCTCTTCACCGAAGAGATGGCAGAGCTAGCACGCATCGATCCGCAGGACTCATTGGGCTTTCAAAAAAAACGCAAAGCCGAGCAGGGATTCCGTGATCTTAATCGCGCCCTTAAAGAGGTCTTCCATAAGGACTCCTACCCGGCAGTCGTGAAACTCATCGACACCTACGTCGCCGAGTTCCGCCCTCAAGGGGCGCTTCTTCAAAAAGCCCTCTTCCCAAAGCTCGCAGCCCTCAAGCACGGGAACCAGAAAGAAGCGACAATCGTAGCGGCACAGGAGGTCATCGCGGTGGATCCCAGCTCTCCGCACGGGAAGCTGGCCGCCCAGATCTTAGCGCGGCTTCAAGCGAAGTAAAAAGCGGCTCTAAAGCGGCCTTCCATACGAATCGCAGCGATTATGCCAACCCGCCCGCCAGCGGGCTTCGCCCCGGCTCTGTGGCGAGTTTTTAATCCGCAGATCAAGCCGGCGTTTCGCCGATTCGCCGAACTCCCGCGCTGCCGCTTGGCCGGAGGGGACATCCCTCATCTCCATCAGAACCCACATCAGGCCCCAGCCTTGCCCCGCATAAGTCTCACGTGGATTGGTCCCGTCGCCCTTAAAATTCACATAATCCACGAGTGCGTAGATCCCATTCGTCGTCGTAGCCACCTTGTTATAGTTCGCTTGAATGCGCGCCTGTTGTGCCGCTGGAGCCGCCTTCATGATTTTGGGAAGTGCGGCCCGTGACTTGTAAGCGATGAATTCCGTCTGCACCGCGATGTTCCCCGCCAACCACTTCCGTAAGCCCGCCAGCGCCGGTCCGTTAAAGTCTCTCGTAAAAGACGCCTTATTCGGCCACGGACAATCCGCCAGCCGCCCCACGGCAGGAACCGAGAGCCCACGCTGCGTGGCGTAATTTACGAACTCTGGCCACGTCTCAGTCCAGCGCCCATTAAACCCCTTCGGATACCAGATAAAGTGGCCGATTCCCATCGAGGGGAATTCCTCGCCATCATTCCATGCCGTCAAGCCGCTCACCTTTCCTGCAGACTCATTTTGCCAGATTTTACGCCCGATCAATGACTTCTGAGCCGACGTTAATTTCAGCGCGCTAGCAGCCTGCACGGGTGCCGCAGGGGTCCCCTGCACCGTCCGTGGTGGATCAGCAGAACACGCGGTCACGAGACAAACGATGGGCAGGAACAATCGGGCAACTTGCATAAGAGAGACTTTGGGACCAAACTCGCCTCATCGCAATGGACAAAAACGAACTTCTCAAAGTCCTCACACCTAGTTTCTTCGACATCGTCAAGATTCTCCTCACCGCTGTCATCATTCTCATCGCCACGAAGCTCCAGCTCGTCAGCGATAAATTGTCAGCGCTCCTCATCGCCCTCCCGCTCACCTCCATCCTAGCCATGATCTGGATGCGCCATGAAGCGAAGGTCGCCGATCCCGCCGCCCGGATCGAGAGCATCGCCAGCCACGCCTACTACACCTTCTGGTTTGTCCTACCCACCCTTCCCATGTTCCTCGTCATCCCCTGGATGTTGCGCAAGGGCCACGGCTTCTACTTCACCCTCCTTGCCAATGCCGCGCTCACCGCCGTCCTTTTTTGGCTCCTTGTTTTCCTTCTTAAAAAGTTCACTTCTATCGAACTGATGTGATGAAATTTCTCCTCCTCTTTCTCTTCACTCTCATGCCAATCCACGCTCAAAACCGCCTTAGCGAGACGGATGCCACCCGCTTCGTCGACCTCGCCCTCGCCGGTCTGAATCGCGAGTTCCCGAACAAACCCGGCCACGTCCTCCGCTCCGCCACCGATGCCCGCAGCCCGAGCGAAGTCACCCCCGTCTTCTTTGGCCATTTCGACTGGCACTCCTCAGTCCACGGCCACTGGACCCTCGTGCGCCTCATCCGTCTCTTTCCAAAGGCCGAGTGGGCCCCCAAAGTCCGCGCCGCCCTCGCCCAGAAATTCGGTCCCGCCGATCTCAAAAAAGAAGCCGCCTACCTCCGTGATCACCCATCCTTCGAGCGCATGTATGGCTGGGCCTGGGCCCTCCGCCTCGGCGTAGAGCTCCGCGCCCTCTCAGATGAGCAGGGCCAGACATGGGCCAAGTCCTACCTCCCCGTCGAAGAAGCGATCGTCGCCAATGCCAAGGCCTACCTCCCCAAGCTCGACTGGCCCATTCGCTGCGGCTTCCACCCCGAGTCATCCTTCGCCCTCGGCCAAATGCTCGACTGGGCCCGCGCCACTGATGACGAGGCCTTCCAATCCCTCCTCGTAGAAAAAGCAAAATCATTCTACCTCAAGGATACCTCGTACCCCGTCCGCTACGAACCCAGCGGGAATGACTTCTTCTCACCCGGTTTAAATGAGGCCGACCTCATGCGCCGCGTGCTCCCCGCTACCGACTACCGCGCGTGGCTGGAAAACTTCTTCCCCGCCTTCGACCTCGGGAACCTCGCCACCCCCGTCACCGTGAGTGACTTTGAAGATGGCCACCTCGTCCACCTCGTCGGGCTGAACATGAACCGTGCTTGGAACCTCCGCGGCATCGCCAGTGCTCTCACCGGTGATCCAAAAAACCAACTCCTAGAACTCGCCGCCGCGCATGAAAAAGCGGGCCTCCGTGATGCCATCAGCGGCCACTATGAGGGCGATCACTGGCTCGGCACCTTCGCCGTCTACCTCCTCACCGGCGCAGGGGAACCCACCACCCAGAAATGAGCCTTGTTAAAATCAATCAGCTCCTCGCTGCCATCGCGCCAAATCCCTTTTACCAACGTAAAACCGGAGGCCTCACCGCCGTCTCATCCCTCGCCGAGTTCTCCGAAAAAGTCCCCTTCACCACCAAGGCGGAGCTGGCCGCAGATCAGCTCGCCCACCCACCCTACGGTTCTAACCTCACCTATCCTTTAGAAAATTACTCCCGCTTCCACCAGACCAGCGGCACCAGCGGGCAGCCCATGACGTGGCTCGATGACCCAGCAGGCTGGGATTGGCTCTGCGAAAGCTGGGCCTGGGTCTGGCAAAAAGCCGGCGTCACGAAAGGCCAAGCCGCCTTCTTCCCCTTTTCCTTCGGCCCCTTCCTCGGATTCTGGGCGGGTTTTGAGTCCGCAAACTCGCTCGGCATCCGCACCATCCCAGCGGGTGGACTCACGAGCGAGAATCGCCTCAAAATGATGGCCCGCCTCCGCCCAGAGGTCCTCTGCTGCACCCCCACCTACGGCCTCCGCCTCGCGGAACTAGCGGACGATGCCCGCGCCCTCGGCGTGCAAAAACTCATCGTCGCAGGAGAGCCCGGCGGCAGCCTCCCAGAAGTGCGCGCCCGGCTCAGCGCTGCGTGGGGTGCGGAAATCATCGACCACCACGGCATGACCGAGACCGGCCCCGTCACCGTCACTGATCCCTCAGATCCCGGCCGCCTCTTAGTACGGCACGAATCGTACTACTGCGAAGTCATCAACCAAGACGAGCAAGGGGTAGGGGAGCTCGTCCTCACCACCCTCGGCCGCCACGGCTCACCCCTCCTCCGCTACCGGACCGGCGACCTCGTCCAGCCCGATTCTGACTTCGCGCTGCAAGGCGGCATCATCGGCCGGGCCGATGACATGGTCGTCGTCCGCGGCGTCAACCTCTACCCCGGCGCGGTCGAAGAAGTCGTCCGCTCCGTCCCCAGCATTCTCGAATACGAGGTCCTCATCGAAGAAGTCAACTCCATGGCCGAGGTCCGCCTCCGCGCCGAGGGCCAAGGCACCGCCGAACTCCAGAACCGCCTCCGCGAGGTCTTCAACCTCCGCATCCCAGTCGAGCAAGTCCCCACCGGAACCCTAGAACGCTTCGAGATGAAATCGCAGCGGTGGCGGAAGCATTTCTAGGGGGGGATTCTTTAAAGCTATTTGATGAGCGCTTTGACTTGGCGGTCTACGACCTCGAAGTAGCCGCGTGGGGTGCCATCGGGGTTTTGAATGAGCCAGATTTGGCCGGGGGTGCTTTTGCCGGAGAGTCGTTTGCCGGGGGCGATTTCACCGAGCGAGGTCAGTTCTTTTTTGAGGCCGACTTTGAAGACCTCGACCGTGTCGGGAGAGTGGTTAAAGAACTCGGTGCGGTAGGCCCCAACCTCGTCTGGCGAGGCGGGGTAGTCTCCGGTAAAGGCGGTAAACTTGGCCTCGGGGAGAGATTCAGATTTGATGGGAATGAGCGTGGCGAAGGTTGCGGGGACCTCGCGGCGGAGTTCGGCGAGCTTGGCGGCGGACTCAGGTTTGGAGGCGAGGTTGGTCCACTCGTAGGGGTCTGCTTTGATGTCGTAGAGTTCTTCTTCGCCGTTTTTATAGCGGATGTAGCGCCAGTCCTTTGCGCTCACGCTGAGGGAGCCGCCGTCTTCGAGGAAGGTGAGGGCGGATTTCTGGACTGGCTTGGTGGGGTCGCTGAGGGAGGCGAGGATGCTTTTGCTATCGATGCCTGCCTTGGCGGGGAGGCCGCAGAGTTCGGTCGTGGTGGCGTAGAGGGAGAGGAGGCTCACGGGGTGGTCGTAGATCGTTCCGGCGGTGGTGCCGGCGGGGAGGGTGGGTGAGCAGTTGGCGGGGACACGGACCATGAAGGGAATACGGGTGGAGGCACGCCATGGCGTGTATTTTTGCCAATGTTCTTTTTCGCCAAGGTGCCAGCCGTGATCCGACCAGAGGATGACGATGGTGTTGTCTTTATGAGGGCCGCTTTCGAGCGCATCTAGGACGCGGCCGAGCATCGCGTCGGCGAAGTGGATGGAGGCGAGGTAGCCTTGGATCCCTTTCTTCCATTGCTTGTTCTTTTGGATGTGGGAGAAGTAGCGGTTGGGTCCTCGTTTTTTGCCGGAGGCGGGAAGGTCATCGAGGTCATCGGCCTTGTATCCGGGTGGTAACTGAATGTCGGCGAGGGGGAATGGGTCGAAGTATTTTTGAGGGACGAACCATGGCTCATGCGGGCGGTAAATCCCGCAGGCGAGGAAGAAGGGTTTCGCGTGCTTCTTGGTGAGTTGCTCGCCGATCCAACCGGAGACGGCATGGTCACCGCCGAACTCTTGATCGGTGAGCGTCAGCGGGCCCCAGTCGGTGTCGGTGTATTGCCAAGGACCGCCGAGGGGGAGGGTGAGCGGGCGCTTGGATGGCTCGGCAGTTTCGGGGATGGGATTTTCCGTCGATTTTGCGGGGAAGTATTGGTCCCACGATTGGGCATCGGTGAAGTAGTGGAGAATCTTTCCTGAGCCAGCGGTGTGGTAGCCGTGGTTCGCGAAGTGGGCCGGCATGAGCTCGGCATCTGGCAGGACCTCGCGCATCTTTTGGCGATTACTATAGAACCCGGAGCGGTGCGGGGAGTGCCCCGTCATGATGGCGGTGCGGGACGGGTTACAGGCGGGCGCGGCGCAGTGCGCGTTGGTGAAGAGCTGTCCACTCGCGGCGAGGCGATCGAAGTTTGGCGTGATGGCCTGCTCATTCCCACCCATGCAGCCGATCCAGTCGTTCAAGTCATCGACCGCGATGAAGAGGACATTCGGCTTCGCTGCGAGGAGCGGCTGGGAGGCGAGGGCGAGGAGCAGGAGGGATTTTAGGGACATGGGGTTTTGAGTGGTGACTGGGTGATTTTCTGGCTGAAGGCCTTCTTGATACCAGCCCAGCCCAGCGGGCTGGGTTTCAGGGTGGTTGCTGGGTGTTCACTGAAGGTGAACTTCATAGCCCCATCTTATGATCTTGTCCTTCAGACAAGGTTGTTCGAGGGGATGGTGGGTATCGGTTGGGCGATTTTCAACCACGGAATACCCGGATGACACGGAAGGTTGGGGGATGCGGGGGAGGTGAATCACCACGGATCTTGGTGTTTTGATTGCCAGACGATTTGCGTCCGAAGATCCATGCTTTTTACCGCCTCTTCGTTTCAACTAAAGGACGAGTGTTTTTTCGGATCATCTTCGCTTTGAGTAATTTCTTTTTAGCCTCTTCTCGGAATTTCTGACCTGTTGGGTAATTTTCCTTCGCTAGCGCATCCGCCTTCGCACGAGCTTGATCGTTCAGATCCTCTCCAAATTTTTTCCACCTCGCCTCATCATAGAGGACTTCATCCTTCTCTTTTTTCAAAACCAAAGAGCAGGCAAAGGCCTTCGCCAAACTGTCGTTGTTTTTCTGTTTCGAAAAGTAATTAGCCAAGAAAGCAACGCTTTCGATGTCTTTGTCAGAACAGTAAACAAGATGAGCGATTCCTAACTCTGGCTTCGCGGCCGTCGGGTGCTTCTTGGCATCGACAGACACCTGGAGAGCGCCCATCGCGCGGTAGATAATGGGGTCAGAGACATCGAGAAAATATTTCAGATCCTTGTAGAGATCGGGAATGATCCTTCTGTATCGGTTCGGGTGCCGACTCACCGTCAGCGCCGCTTCCCGAATCGAGATGCTATTCCGAGTGCCCTTCATGTAAGCGCGCGTCATGAAAAGCCGTCGGCTATCGGCACTAGCGGAAATGAAATTCCAATCGTGTGTCATCATCCTGTAGATCCTCTCTAAGGCTTGCTGAGATCCACCATCAGCGGCTTTTAACATCAGAGAAATACCCGCGTCATGATCGCGGAGATTGAAGTAATAATTCTCAGCCACTTCGATTTGTGAAAAAGGCTCATTGAGGGCGGAATTTCGCAAAAGCTCTTTCAGACACTGCTTTTTGAGAGCGACGTGATCATCCCAGATCTCAGGGAAGAGATGGCGGTTTTTCCAGAGATAGACCGTCGCGAGCGGGAACAGCTTTTGTTCATGAAGCTCCCTGAGCCCCTTCATCCCCTCTGGCATTTGCGACTTATCTTTGAGAATCGTTTTATAATAATGTGAATTATAAATTGCCGCCATATAACCTGCGGCGGCAG
>JALZWJ010000352.1 GCA_023300065.1 Akkermansiaceae bacterium | reverse complement strand
CTTCCGATCTGGAGAAAAGGGGACCGTCTTGGATGGATTCGTCGGCGAAGAGGTAGTATTGGTGGTGGTGATTCATCTCATCCTCAGAAAGGGCTCTTTTTTGAAGTGGTGGTGTGCCCTTGATTTAGGTCCGCTCGTTGTGAACGGGGGTGCGCTAGGCGGCGCGTTTGCCGTCGCAGAGTTTGATGACGAGCTTGTGGAGAACCATGCGGTGGTCTTGGCTGGAGGTGACGAGGGCTTTGTCGGCGTCGAGGCAGTCGCTCATGGCTTGTTGGAGCTGGGCGAGGGAGAAGTTCCGGGCTCCGGCGGAGGCTTGCTTGAGGCCCCAGGTGTTTACGGTGCCGTCTTTCTTTTTGGGGAGTGCGGCTTGGACACCGGCGGGGGCGCGGTTGATGGAGCCGTAGGCGCCAGCGAGTTTGGCGAAGAAGAGGTTCCGGACGGTGGGGATGATGGAGGCCTTGATGATGCCGACGGCGTTTTCGTTTTTGGCGAGGAGGGAGTCGATGAGCTCGATGGCGCGGTTGGCGTTGCGTCTTTCGACGGCGCGGGAGATTTCCCAAATGACGCCTTTGTGGCTGACGGAGACCATGAGGGTGACGTCATCGACGGTGACTTCGCGGCGGTCGGTTCCGAGGTAGAGGTCGAGTTTGTCGATCTCGTTTGCGATTTGGCGGGATTCGGCTCCGGCGCGTTGGACGAAGAATTCGAGCGCTTCGCCTTGGAGGGTGAGGTCTTTGTCTTTGGCAAGGCGGCTGACCTTAAGTGCGACTTGTGCTTCCCAGCCTTCTTTTGAGGTGTCGATTTTATCGAAGGATTTAAATTCGGCGCTTTTTTTAGCCCATTTGCCAAAGCGGCGGACGCCGTTCATGGCGGTGGCGCTGAGGAGGAATTTGACGCCGGGTGGGAGGCCGCCTTGGAGGACTTCGAGGAGGTTTTCGACTCCGGTAAGGGCGCGTTCGGCCTCGCTGGTGCGGTCGGTTCCGAAGAAGTTGGCGCCTTTTAGCCAGACGACTTTTTCTCCGCCAAAGAAGCCGATGGTTTGGAGGGCCTCGATGGCTTGGGAGCATTTTTGGAAGGCGGCTTCCGAGTTGTCGGCGACGCCTTCGATGATCTCGTTTGTGAATTCGTCGCTGTTCGGGGGGATGATTTCGGAGAAAAGTGCGGCGGCTTCTTCTGAGACGCGGCCCTCATCAGTCCCGGTAACGACGTAGATTGACATGGCTTTGTTTTAGGGTGGGGGATTGGTGGCGGCAAGCTCTCAGGGAAGGATCTGAAGGTCTGTGACGATGTTGCCGCCGATGAGGTGTTCTTGGATAATGCGTTCGAGGTTGGCGGGGGTGCAGGAGTGATACCAGGTGGTGTCTGGGTAGATGACGGCGATGGGGCCACGGGTGCAGATGCGGAGGCAGTCGGCCTTGGTACGATGGACGAGGGCTTGGGGGCCGCAGAGCTGGAGCTCGTTGAGGCGGTCTTTGAGGAATTTCCAAGAGGCGGCTCCTTCGGCGGGGGCGCAGCATTTTTCCTTAGTGGGGGTGGCACAGAGGAAGATGTGCTTTTTGTAGCCGTCGAGGTGGAGGGCTTGGGCGGTGGTTTTGAGAAGGTCGGACATGGTTTCTTAGTTGGCGTTTTTGGCCTTCCGTGGAGCAGTGGGTGGGGTGTCGTTTTCGAGGTGATCGCAGATGGCGGTGACGATGGCGGCGGCGACGGCTTGGCGGGCTTTGACTCGGGTTTCAGGGCCTAGAAGCCAGTTGGAGATTTTTGGATTATCGATGAACTCGACCTCTAATAACATGATGACGGCTTGGTAGAGGTGGGTGTCCTGGCGGGCGAAGCCGAGGGTGCGGATGCCGTCTTTGAGGTGGCCGCCATCGGTTTTGCTGTCGCCGATGGTTTTGGCTTTGGAGGGATCCCCGCCGAAGGGTTGGAGGGCGGTGGCGACGCTTTTGATGACTTTGTCGCTGAAGGCGCGGTCGCGATCGATGTAGGGATTGAGGAAGTGCATGTATTCCCAATGTGGGTGGTCTTTGGAGCAGACATATCCACGGGTGCCCTCGGCGGTGTGGGATGAGGAGCCGTTGAAGTGGAGGCTGAGGAAGATGCGTGCGGTATTTTCTACGGCGATGGCTGCGCGGCCCATGGCGCTGATGGGGGTGTCTGCGGTCCGGGTAAGGATGGCCTTGGCGCCGAGTTTTTGGGCGCGCGGGCTGGCGGCGAGGGCTTTGGCGATTTCTTGCGAGTATTCTAAGGCGAGGTTTTTTTCTAAATGTCCTCCGGTGGCGGCGTAGGCATTATTCCATGAGCTGCCGTGGCCTTTCTGGGAGCCATCGGTTTTGTGTTTGTGATTTGCTCCGCCATGACCGGGGTCGATGACGATGATGGGGCCAGCCATGAGGAAGGAGGTGAGGAGGCTGAAGGTCCAGAGGGTGAGGCGGATCATTTGGTCAAAAGGATAATGGCTGAAGGAGATGTAGGACGAGAAAAATGGAGGGGGCGGAGGTGGGTGTAAAGGCTCCACAAAAAACGGGCACATTTTTCAATGTGCCCGTTTGGTTTTAAAGTGAGGAGATCGAGTTAAGAAATCCTAGAAGTAGAGACGCATGGCGGCCCAGACGGTGGTGGCCTCAGTGTCGGTATCAGTGCTGTCTCCGGTGAGGGTTTCATACTCGATGCCGGTCATGACTTTGATGTTATGATTGCTGATGTGGTAATTCAAACCAGCGTAGAACGTGTGGTTGTCATTACCTCGTGCGATGTCGACTCCATCAAACTCAGCTGCGGTGCGAACTGAAGTGTGACTGCCACTTCCTGGACGGATTTGATCTGAGGTAGAGTGAGCCCACTGGTAACGGAAGACTGCTTCTAGGCGGTCTTCGATTAGGAATCTGGAAGGCATGATGACGATGCCATAGACATCTCCATCGGGGGCACTTCCGTAAGTGGTGTTCATGAAGAGGTCCCAGTCTCCCATGTCTTTGTCGTAGGTCAGAGAGGCCGCCCAATTGAAGCCGAAGACTTGGTCTTCCGAGTCAGTGGCATCGACATAGAGAAAATCAGCTCTCAAGTCACCACCGCCAACTTCGGTTTTGGCCCGTAAGAAGTAGGCTTGTCCACCGTTCCAGTCGGCGAGCCCGTAGCCCTGATCACGGGTCGAGTAGAAGCCGAAGGTAAGCTCAGCGATGTCGGTGTCTGCGTTAAAGAAGAGTCCGGCGGCGCGGTCGGGAGCGAAAAAGTTCGAGAGGTTACTACGCTCGACTGTTTTAATTTTTTTAGAGCTGGCATACCACTCGCCACCAAAGTTGACCTTGGTTAGGCCGTATCCGATGGTGGGGTCCTCTAAGAAGCCAATGCTATTTGCCTTATATTTGATGAACCATTCGTCGAAGTCGGCGTGCTCGACTCGGTTGGCGTTGACGCTGCCGTCTTCGAGATTGATTCGTCCTGAGAGAGTCCAGCGGTCTAGGAAGTTAATAGTGGCGCCGACTCGGAAACGTCTTAATTCTTGTGACGTTCCACTGAATTTGCTGCTGCCGTCACTCCCGTCAGTGTAGGACCACTGATGGTGGTAGCGCCCGAAAAGCTTCACTTTCTGAATCCATGGATTCTTCTTGTTGGAGTAGATCTCGCCGAGGTTTTTAATATTGTCACGCCAGTCAGTGGCCTCTTTTTCTTGGGTGAGGTCTGGGGTGATAGAGAGACGATTTTCGAAGGTCTCGCCACCTTGGGCAACGAGGGAAGTTGCTCCGCTGATGACCGCTCCGAAGGCTAATGCAGTATAATTCATGTTTTCTATGGTTCGATTATCCACCGCAAGTTAGGTGGTCAAAGGGGGACAATTACCCCGTCATCACAAAAATCGCAATGTTCTTATGTGATCGTTTTGTCACATTTGAGAAAGCTTGTTCTGTAAACACCCCTCGCTTGGGGGATGGAGCGGGCGAGGCTTTCGTATTTTACCTAGTAGGACAAGACATTGGCCTTGACTGGATTTCGGAAGGAATTCTACTCTTCCGCCCATGGACTATAGGATGATTATGAGCGGTGTTATTTTACTCACAGCACCGGTCGTTGCTCAAAACACTGGCGGAGTGTTTGGGCCTGTGGTCAATGAGGGTCACTCAAGCTTTCAGTATCGAGCGACTTTTGATGTGGAGAGTAATGGCTTCGCTCAGCGTGGGCATTTCCAAAAGGCTCTGAATGATGACTTTATGTGGCGTGCAGTCGTTGGTTTCCGTAAAACTGAAGATTCAGATGCCGATTTTGATTTTTTCCAGGCTGAACTTTTCTGGGATCTCAGCGATGACGACGATGCTTGGCGAACCGGCCTCCGTTTTGACCTCACGCTCCGAGATGATGATCGCTCGAATCTCTTTGGCTTTCATTGGACAAATCAATATAAGTTCAACGATGATTGGTCAGCTCGTTTTGTGACTTTGAGTTCCGTTGATTTTGGAGAAAATTCCCGTGGTGGGGTTTTTCTCCAGACACGCGCGAGTCTCATGCGCCGTGTCAGTGGTGATCTGGAACTTGGTTTAGAAGCGTATAGTCTCTATGGATCGACGGATGACTTGCTTGGGGTCTCTGCCCAAACCCACCAAATTGGGCCAGTCGCGACTTTTTCTTTGGGTAACGATTTGAGCGTCTACACGAATGTCCTCTTCGGTTTGACTGATCAGCGAGAAGATCCCCAGCTCCGTTTGTGGCTGACGATGGCTTTCTAAAAAAGAAGGCTAAAGAGGGATGCGTGATTGCATCTTTTCATGCACGGCGGGCCACTTGGCCCGCTTTTTTTTCGCCCCGTTACGGCGAGAGGAGGGAGTGATGAAATGTGACGGAAGAGTCACAACGGATTGATATGTGAATTCTTTGATCTGGGTAGTGTGGGTGTGTCGCCTACTCGTAGATCTTGGCGACTAACCCAAAAAAAATGACAATGAAATACACTGCACTCGCCCTTGGGGCACTGATAACTGGAGCCACCTTTGCTGAAAAGTTGGTGATCAAGGGGTCCGACACTCTCGGTGCAAAAATGGTTCCTCAATTGAAAGATGCCTACCTCGCCGCCGGAAATAAAACGGACTTTGAAATTGCGGCGGAGGGTTCTTCCCAAGCTTTCACCGCGCTGGAAGCTGGGACGGCTCAGATTGGGATGTCCAGCCGTGACGTAAAGGAGACTGAGAAGAATAAGTTTATCGCGAAAGGCGAGAAGCTGGTGGAGCACGTAGCGGGCTGGGATATGATAGCCATTGTGACCAATGATAAAAATGGAATTCGTAATCTTACTCTCAAGCAGATCGAGGGAATCTTTACTGGTGACATTAAAAATTGGAGCGAGGTCGGCGGAAAAGATGGTGAGATTTCCATCTACACCCGCAACACGGCCTCTGGGACTTATAAGACGTTCCAAAAGCTCGCGATGGCCAAGCGTGATTATGGTCAAAAAACTCAGAAGTTGGCAGGAAACGAGCAAATTGCGACCGAAGTCGCCGGGAATGTGAACGGGATTGGATACGTTGGCCTTGCCTACGCGGACAAAGACGGCCTGCGCGGAATCAAAGTGGAGGGGGTCTCTCCCAAGCCTAAGAAAAAGGCTGAGTATCCGCTTTCCCGTAAGCTCTACTATTACACGGTGGGAGAGCCAACGGGTGAGACTAAGAAGTTCCTAGACTGGGCCATCAAGTCGGATGACGCCAAGAAGGTCATCGAGAAAGTGGGCTTCATCCCGGTTGACTAGTTTTATTCTACCCTTCGACAATGGGAGAACCAATTTAGGTTTGTGACGCAAATGTCACGCAAGGCGTATCTGCAAATCGCGGATACGCCTTCTTAATGCCCTTGGACTCGATCGACGAGTTTCACAAGGACCACGCACATGGTAAAACACTTTCAAAGACGAGGGAGGAAATTTTTCGGACTGGATAAGCAGGGCTGGATCAAAGGCTTTTTTGGCAGCAATGCGGGAATCTCAATTGTCGTTCTTTTCCTAATCTGCTTTTTCCTGGTGGTGGAGGCTTTCCGTTTCTTTCCAGCTCATCATGAAGGGCTCAAGGTTTACCGGAAGTCGGGACAAGAGTTCGTGGGACACATCATGGAACAAGTTGATGGGTATCAGGAATTTGTCAGTTTCACCAATCAGGCCTACTTTTCGGAATACGACGAACGCTTTGGAAAAGAGCGTGGTATTAAAGATTCTTGGGAGGCTCTTTTAGGTGAAATTGAGGATGGTGGAGAAGATCTAGCCGAGGCTCTGGAGGACGCCCGCGATGAGGAGGACGAAGCCGCTATTGCTGAAGCCGAAAGCGACTACCACGCCTTTTTAGTAGATCTCACCTCCGAGGTAGAGCAGGAGAGTATTGATTCCTTTGGACGTCTCAAAAATCAGCCCGAAGTGTGGGCGGCGTTATTAGAAGCTGCCCTGACTTACGATCCGGTAGAGGAGGAAATACCGGCCTTTGTCGCTGAAGCAGTGCGACTTCAGAGTGAAGGAATGAGGTCTTTTGCCCAGGCTAAGGATGACATCGCTTCGGCTGGGACTGGGCTGAAGGATTTGCGCTCTAAGCTCACCACAATCACTTCTCAGATTGCGAAAGATGCTGAAAATGAAAAATCAAATGAGGCCCGGAAGTTCGCAATTTTGGAAGGAGCGGAGAAACTTGAGGGCAAGGAGAAAGAGGAGGCCTTGGCGGAGGCTCAGTTAATTATTATTCGCGATGAATTCCCGTATGGCGAGCGAGTGAAGCCACTCTCAGATTCCAAGGAAAATCATCAGGAGGCGGTTAAGACGCTGCGGGAAAAGCTCACCAGAGGCATCGCTAATCTTCCCGGTGATCTCTCTTCTGCCAAGGCGAGTGAGTTGGTGGAGGAGATCAAAAAAGGGCGTGATCGCTACCTTAAGAATCTCGACCGTAGTCTCAGGCAAGCTAGTGAATGGGAGTCTGATGAACGGGTTGATTTTGGTGAGTCTATCGCTAAATTTTTCTTTGGGAACAAGTGGATTACTAACAGCTCATGGACCGATGTCTATGGCTTGCTTCCACTGCTGACCGGTTCGGTTCTTATCTCCTGCATCGCCTTGTTTTTTGCGGTGCCAATCTCGATTGGCGCTGCCATTTACGTGAACCGTCTGGCCACGCAGCGGGAGCAAACTCTGATTAAGCCGTCGATCGAAATGATCCAAGCCATCCCCTCAATCGTGTTGGGGTTTTTTGGAATCATGATCCTGGGGGAACATCTTCAGCAATGGAGTCAGGCGTCCTGGGTCCCCGAATTTTTACAAATCAAAGATCGGCTGAATGCTTTCAATGCCGGCCTCCTTCTCGCTCTCATGGCGGTACCTACCATTTTCACCCTTTGTGAGGATGCACTCAATAACGTGCCGAAATCCTACAGCGAGGCCTCACTTGCGCTCGGTGCTTCTAAACTTCAAACCGTGGTCCGTGTGATCGTTCCTACGGCGATTTCTGGTATCCTCGCAGCGGTCCTTCTTGGACTGGGACGGGTGATTGGTGAGACGATGGTGGTGTTACTCGTGGCGGGAAATCGTATTTCCATGCCTGACTGGGGAACCGGTCTCGGGATCATGGTTCAACCCACTCACACAATGACGGGGATCATTGCTCAAGAGATGCCCGAGGTCGGTCCGGGGACTCTCCACTACCGGGCTCTCTTTTTAGTGGGGCTCGTTCTTTTTTCCATCTCGCTGTCTATCAATATTGCAGCTCAAAAAATCATCAAACGCCTTGGTCATGCTTGATTCCACTGTGACACCCAGCAATCCCTTCCGCGCGGCCTCTCGAAAACAGAGGATCAAAGACGGCGCGAGCATTGGTCTACTGGCCACCTTTACCTACTTCATTCTAGTCTGTGCAGTGATCATTATCGGCAAGATCACGCTCGATGGACTGCCGGTGATTTTGAAAGCGGAGGCGCCTTTCATCAATACCGAGTTTTTCACGAAGAAGACGATGACCTTGAACCAATTCTACACCGCCGAGGGTGAAATGGTTCGTATGGACAATGATGACTTTATCGATTTCCAGGAGAGCAATCCTGACGCCGTAATTAGAGAGCACAAAACCTTCTCCTACGCGGGTGGGGGAATCCTCGGACCGCTGGTGGGAACCATGATGTTGGTGATGGTTTGTATGACCGCTGCTCTCTTTGTAGGAATCTCGGCATCTATTTATCTTAATGAATATGCGAAGAAGGGAAAGGTCCTCAATGCGATCCGGCTTTCAATCATGAACTTGGCTGGAGTTCCTTCCATCGTCTACGGCCTCTTCGGCGCAGCCTTCTTCGTTCACTCGCCTTTCTTTCCGGTCTTCACAAATGCTCCCGATTGGGAGAAATCTCTCTTCGCGATGCCTCTTTGGCCGACCGATGGCTACCTGAGTTTTCAGGGGTGGGGAGAGTCACTTCTCGCCGGTGGTCTCACTCTTGCTGTCATGGCCCTGCCGGTGATCATCGCATCTTGTGAGGAATCTTTGAAAGCGGTCCCCAAGGGGTTTCGCGAAGCCTCCTTAGCCCTCGGTGCGACCAAATGGCAAATGATCCGCACCGCGGTTCTTCCCTACGCCACACCCGGGATTCTAACTGCTTCGGTCTTGGGGATCACACGGGTGGCGGGTGAGACTGCTCCCATCATGTTCACTGCTGCGGTGGCAGGGAAGGATAAGCTTCCTTGGGAGGATGCCCAGGGAACGGGCCTTTATTGGCTCTCCGATATGATGACCCAATCGGTGCAAGCCTTGCCCTATCACATCTACGTCGTCACCGGGAAGTTGCCCGATGACCCCGCGCTCAAGGACATGCAATACGGGTCCGTTTTCGTCTTCCTTCTCCTCGTGATTAGCTTCGCGATGGTCTCTGTGTTCCTCCGCGCTAGCTATCGCAAAAAACTCAAGTGGTAACCCCTTTTTCTATGAACGACTCAACTGTCACTCTCGACTCCGCCGATGCTCCGCAGGTTGCGGTGAATGAACCGATCATCTCGATCGATGATCTTAGCTTCAGCTATGATCTGGGCGATACCAATACCCTCCGGAACATCTCGCTCGATATCCCTGCGGGAAAGGTCACGGCCTTTATTGGGCCATCTGGTTGTGGTAAGTCTACTTTGCTCCGTTGTCTTAATCGGATGAATGACCTCGTCGATACCGCCAAGGTCACGAACGGAAAGATCAGCATCCTTGGGCAGGACATCAATGCGCCCGACGTTGATGCGATTGAACTCCGTAAGCACGTTGGGATGGTCTTCCAGAAATACAATCCCTTCCCTAAATCGATCTACGAAAACGTAGCCTACGGCCTCCGTGTTCAGGGTATTAAAAACAAATCTGTTCTCGACCAAGCGGTCGAAGAATCTCTGCAGAAATCAGCGCTCTGGACTGAGGTTAAGGATCGCCTTGGCACCAGTGCGCTGGGTCTTTCCGGTGGGCAGCAACAGCGTCTGTGCATCGCTCGCACGATCGCGGTGAAGCCCCAGATCGTTCTGATGGATGAGCCCTGTTCTGCGCTCGATCCAATCGCGACGGCTCGGATTGAGGAGCTCATTACTGAGTTGCGGCAAGATTTCACTATCGCCATCGTTACCCATAATATGCAGCAAGCGACCCGTGTTTCAGATCAGACTGCGTTCTTCTATCTTGGAAAGTTGATCGAATACGATGATACGGAAGTCATTTTTGGTAATCCTAAAGAGAGACAGACTGAAGACTATATTAGTGGGCGGTTTGGCTAAGCGTTTTTTTGAACGGTTCAATACCAATGCTCTTCTGTTTGCATATTACGATGATGAGGTTGAGGAGGTATAAAAGGCTTGCGATTTTCATTAAGACTCCTTAACTAAAACCAGTTGGGCTAACTCTCTTCTTTGTGGGTTTTATGTCCCAGATTTCGCAAAATACTGCGACGTTCTTACGTCGAGTTGGATTATTTAGGCTTTCGTATTGATCTTTGGTGACTTTGAGTGTACTTAAGTGACAGTCGATGCATTCGGCGAGGCCTTTTTATGCAAATTACCAGTCACAATCGCTCCGGTCATCATGATCGGCAGCTTGATCCTAAGGGGAGATTTTCCCTGATGGTTGACTGGCGCCCACCCAGCGGGGAGAGCGTATATTTTATTAAAGTAAAGGTTGAGGGGATCCCTGCTCTGCGGGTTTTCACTCAAACCGCCTTTGATCGGAAGCTCGCGGATATCGACGGTACAATCGATGCCACTCCGGCCCAGCGAGACCGCGCCCGCGGCATTCTTTTTGGCGCAGCGACCGACTCGAAGGTGAACGACCAAGGCAAGCTCACCATCCCTAAGTCTCTCGCCGAAAACCACGGACTCAGCCTACCCGGCGCGGTGCGCATCGTGGGGCGCGGAGAGCTTTTCGAAATCTTTACCCCTGAAAATGGAGAAGCCATCCAGGCCCTCGAAGAAAAAGCCCGTGAAAACGACGTGGTTATTTCCGACATGCTTGGCTTCTAAAGTCTCAAAATTTTTCACCAAATGCAGCTCGCTCATTCCATCACGATGCTCCCCGATTTTCGGTGGCTTCGCGATTTCGCTTCATCGCCCTTCTTTTCTAAAGGCGCGTCGCAGGCGGTGACACCTGTGGTTGCGATGGAAGAAAATCAGGCCGCAGCTCCGGACCAACCTTTCTACCATGAGTCCATCCTTCTTGATGAAGTGGTGGAATCCCTCGCACCCGCAGAAGGCCGCATCATAGCGGATGGCACTCTGGGCGGGGGAGGGCATACCGAGGCTCTTCTCAAAGCCGGCGCGACCGTCAAAGGGATCGACCGCGATGCCGAGGCCCGCCTTTATGCGTCTGAGCGTTTGGCCAGTTTTGGCCCTCGTTTCGAGGCTGTTGCAGGCTGTTTTAGTGAAATTTCGCAACTCGCTGCGGCCGGGAAATGGGGGAGCCTCGATGGCATCCTTTTAGATCTCGGCGTTTCCTCCCACCAGCTCGATGCGGGTGAACGGGGATTTTCATTCCGCTTTGATGGTCCCCTCGACATGCGGATGGGAGAAGAGGGACACACTGCCGCAGACCTCGTCAACACATGGGGTGAAGCCGAGCTCCGCCAGATTTTCTGGGACCTTGGGGAGGAAAAGTCTGCCCGCAAGATCGCCGCATGGATCGTGCAAGAGCGTGAGAAAGCTCCCTTTGAAACCACCTTACAACTTGCCGATGGAATTGAAAAACTCATCGGTCGCCGTGGTCGCACCCATCCAGCCACTAAGATTTTCCAAGCCCTCCGCATGGAAGTGAATGACGAACTCGGAGAACTCCGTCGTTTCCTAGGGGCTGCTCCGGATCTTTTAAAAATCGGCGGCCGCCTCGCCATCATTACTTTTCATAGCCTGGAGGACCGCATCGTGAAGCAAGCCTTCCGCGATGCCTCGAAGGCTGAGATCGACCGCCCTGAGTGGCCTGCCGCCCGCCCAAATCCTGATCTCGTCTACCGCCTCCTCACCCGGAAAGGGATCGCCCCTGGGGGAGAAGAAATATCTCGTAACGCGCGCTCCCGTAGCTCCCGTCTCCGCGTCGTTGAGCGCATCGCAACCCCTGCCGCATAAATCTCGCCATGAACCGTCGTAAAAGTGCCACCAACCTTGGCTTCCCATCTCTCGTCCTCCTCATCATCGCTGTCGTCATCGTCTCTAGCGGGGGTGTGGGTTATGTCGTGATGAAGAATAAGCAGCTCACCACTCGGAGTAAAATGGCTAAGATCCAACGCCAAATGGATGAGCACAATGTGTCGGTCACGCTCTATCAATCCGACATTGAAGAGACTCTGGGCTACTACCGTCTCCGTCGTCAGCTGGCCGATATTAATTCACCTCTCGTAGAAATCAAATTTGTCGAAGTCTGCCGTGAAGTGGATGACCAATCACCCTCGGTCCGCTCAGTGGCCACCCGTTAAAGATTCATGGATCCCTCCTTCAAACGCCGTTCGTTTTTCGTCTGCCTGGCTCTCGTAGCCGGGCTGACTGCGTTGTCGTGGCGTTTGATTTCCTTGCAAGTGCTCGACCGCCAGATGTCGTCACAATCTTCCTCCGCTCGTTCGAATGGGAGTTCAATTATTCCTGCTTCGCGAGGTAACATTGTGGATCGGAACCATACCGTGATCGCGCGGAACCGGCCGGAAGCCGCGCTGGTGGCTGACCTTCATCACCTGAAGACTGCCAGCATTCTCACCCGCGCCGTCGCCCACCGTTACGCGAGCCAAGTCGCGGGTTGGAAGAGCCTGAACGATGCCGAGAAAAGAGTGGTCCTCGCTAAAAATCGCCGCGCCATCGTTAACCAGCTTTCTGACGAAGATCTCATCAAAGAGCACCTCGCCTACGCGACCGAGATCATCGGCCGCGAGCTCCGCATCCCCTCCAGCGAACTCCTCGCGAAGGTTAAAAAGGGATCGGCACGGGTCGTGGTTAAAAAAGGGATCAAGGAGGACCTCGCCCGCCGCATTGAGAAAGCGCTGCAGGAACGTCGCATTCAGGGGTTTAGCTTTGAGCGGTCTCAGAGTCGCTACTACCCCATGCCCACCTTCGCTTCCCAGACTCTCGGGAATACCAACTATAAGGGAATCGGCGAATCCGGCCTTGAGAAATCGCACCAAGACATCCTCGCTGGTCGGGATGGGAAACGTGAGATGAAGCGGGATGAGAACGGCCTCGTCAATCTCCTCGAAGCAGCTCAAGTCACCCCACCTAAGATGGGGAAGCACGTCAAGGTCACCCTCGACATGGGCATCCAAGCGATCGTGGAAGATGAACTCGGCATGGCCTTCGAGGCTTACAATGCCAAGAAGGGCAGCATCATCGTGGTCGATCCCTACACCGGTGATATCTTGGCGATGGCGAGTCGCCCACATTTTGATCTAAACACCCGTGAGGGCTATGCTCAGGCCAGCTCGGGCTTTGCCGTTTCCGCGCAGTATGAGGCTGGATCGGTCATGAAGATCGTGGCGATGGCCGCCGCGCTCGATGCGGGAGTGGCAAATCGGAACACGGTCGTCGATTGCGGTTGGGGCTTTCTAAAGCGCCCTGGTTTCACCGTTCGTGATCACCACCGTTATGGAAATCTCACTTTCGATGGCGTCTTTGTGAAGTCGAGTAACACCGGAGTTTTCCAGTTTGGCGAGATGGTCGGGCAATCGAATTTCTACCGCTACCTCAATGATTTCGGCTTCGGCCAGCGCACCGGATTTATCATTCCTGGTGAAGCAAAGGGGAAGATTCAGGATCCTTCCAACACTCGTAATTTCGCAAGTGCGACCTACGGATACGGAGTCTCGGTCACGCCCCTTCAGCTCGCCATGGCTTACTCCGCGATCGCGAATGGCGGCATCCTTTTAAAGCCCCGCCTCGTCGAGTCCATCATCGCTAATAATGGCGCGGTTCTTGACCAGACTCCCGTCACAAAAATCCGCCGAGTCATCAGCGAGCAGGCTGCTGACTTGATGTGCCTCTCGCTTGAACAAGTCGTGCTAAAGGGCACAGGCCGCCGTGCAAATGTCCCAGGCTACCGCGCTGGCGGCAAAACGGGAACCGCTAAGAAGTGGAACAACAAAATCAAGAGATACGATATCGATCAGAAATACCTCACCTTCGGGGGCCTCCTCCCGGTTCAGAACCCACGTTTCGTTTGCATCGTCACGATTGATGAACCGTCTGATCTCGGTGAAGATTTCCAGATTGGAGGCGGCACCGTCGCCGCACCTATTTTTTCTCAAGTCGCGGGGCGTATTGCCCACTACATGAACATCGCCCCAACCGAGGCGGTTCCTGAAGGCAGCGTCCCAGTTGCCCTGAATCCAACTCAATGATTTCCCTCCCTACACTCTTAGAAATTCTTCCTGAAGCGCAAGGCCTTAGGATCGAAGACGTGCCCGTCATCAGCGTGACCGACCATAGCGGTCGTGTCCAAGAAGGGGCCGTGTTCGTAGCCGTGCGAGGGAGCACCGCGGATGGACATGACTATCTCCCAGAGGTCATAAAAAAGAAGCCCGCAGCCATCATCGCACAGTCCAAGGGGCCTGCCGATTATGAGGGGCTTTGGATTCAGGTTCCAGATACCCGCATCGTCCTAGGTCGCCTCGCCGCGCGCCTCGCTGGCGATCCTGCCTCTTCCATGAACGTCATCGGCGTCACTGGCACGAATGGCAAGACAACCGTGACTCACTTCATCCATGCCCTTTTTGAAAAGGCCATGATCAAGACCGGCATGATCGGTACCATTAAAACGATTGGCAATGGCTGAATCATAAAACTCAATGGCTTTTTCATAATTGTTTCCTTTGAATAAACAATCACCAGCTCTCAAAACTGCATCACCCAAGATATTTTGTTTTACTTTGTTGTCAGCAATAAAACTGTAGTTTGCA
>JALZWJ010000351.1 GCA_023300065.1 Akkermansiaceae bacterium | reverse complement strand
TTACTTACGCAGGTCGAGCGCTTTCAGGACCGCCTTGTAACGATCTTCCGAACGTGTCTGGAGGTAATCAAGCAACTTTCTGCGGCGCGCGACTAATTGGAGAAGTCCGCGACGTGAGGCAAAATCTTTTTTGTGCTCCTTCATGTGCTCCGTGAGATGCTTGATCCGCTGGGTCATGAGGGCTACTTGGAAGTCTGCACTTCCGGTGTCATTGTCACTTTGCTTGAAGTCAGCAAGGTTGATTCCGTAATCTTCGGTCATTTTAGTGGTAATCGGGATAAGTCGAGCCGCTTCATTGCAGCTAAACCGTCCTTCGACGCGCGGGAGATAGGCTGGAATTGGGAATAACTCAACCTTTTTCGGAGGAATTCCTGCTGCTGCCTTGATCCAAAAGAGATTTCTTCCTAATCTTCTGTGTGGGTTCAAAAACGGAACAGCCAATGATCTCGATCGAAGATTATCTCCAAGATGAGCTCGTCTCCGAATTCTTCAGATAGCCAAGCAACATCCGCTGACCTTCGTGCGGTCAGAGGTCTGAACCGAGCCTTCAGAGATCACCTCGCCGCCCAAGGCCAAAAGCTTAGAGCCGATTCTCATTTGCAAGGCACCATGCCAGTTCGATGCGGGACTCATAACAATTTGGCCAAAGCGGTTCAATTCGATCTTAAAAGGCAGACCCTACTCCACCACGATCTGACTCGGGTCCCAGGTGACCTTCGGGTATTCCAGTCCCATCTTGTCCATCGCATGGGTCACGATCTGGCTCACGGCCATGTCGCGATACCACTTATGGTCTGCGGGGACAATGAACCATGGCGCATCCTCGGTGCTGGTTTTTTCAAAGACGTCCTCATACGCGGTTTCGAAGTCATCCCACCGCGCCCGATCGGCCAAATCCTCTGGGCAGAACTTCCAATGCTTCTCTGGCCGGTCGAGTCGGGATTGCAGGCGTTTGCGCTGCTCATCTTTCGAGATGTGGAGAAAGATCTTCAGGATTGTGGTTCCTTCATCGGTCAACATTTGCTCAAAGTTTACGATGTGTTGGTAGCGCTTTTCCCAGACCTCCTGCGGGGCCAGATTCTTCACCCGCACTGCGATGATGTCCTCGTAATGGCTCCGGTTAAAGACGGCGATCTCCCCCTTCGCCGGCACTCCTTGATGGACGCGCCAGAGAAAATCATGCGAGAGTTCCCGCGCGGACGGAGCCTTGAAAGGAGTGACCCGCACTCCCTGTGGATCGACCCGCGAAAAGAGCTTCCGCACGCAGCCATCCTTCCCGCCGGTGTCCATGGCCTGCACGACGATGAGGAGCTTTTTCTCCCCCTGCGCGTAGAAAACCCGTTGCTGAGAAGCTAACTTATCTCGGAGTTCTTGAAAAAGCGGGGGGGCCTCCTCTTTCGGCTCTCCGAGGATACCCAGAGTCGTGGTAGAGCAATCAGCTAAACGCACCCTCTTACCAGGTTTGACCAAACAACGTCGTGTGAAATTTTCGCCTAGCATTCCCAATGCAACTCTCCTCCCCCACTACGATGCAAGGAAAAGATCGAGATTTTCTCATTGCCCTGCTAGACAGCAAGATATAGCGAGAGCCGACTCACTTTTTATCACGATGATTCTTCATTTCAAAATAGCCCTCACAGGTAGCTTTTTAGCCGTTTTAGCCTCTATTGCTACCGCCGATGATCAACCCACCCTAGAAACCATCATGCCAAAGGGCGCCAAGCTGGTCCTTCAGGAAGATTGGTCCAGCGGAAAGGTCGACCCCAACAAGTGGTATATCCTCCGGAAGCGTTGGGGAAAAGGGAACCACGGCGTGGTTCCGCAAAATGTCTTCATCGAAAAGGATGAGGTGAACGGGGCCTCAAAAAACGTCCTCATTTGTCGAGGTCATGGCGACCTCTACGAGGGCCCCATCAAGGGCTGGGAAGGAAACACAACACGAGTTGGCGGCACCATCGTCTCGAAGGACTTCTTCGCCTCAGGCCGCTTCGAGGTCGTGATGAAGATCGGCTCACCGCAGGTCCCGCGCCCCATTGGGATGGTTCCCGCAATCTGGACCTACGCCTCTCAAGGTGTGAAAGCGGGCGAAAATGGGGTGGATCACTTTGATCAAAAAAAACCGCTCTACAATCCCCAGATGAAAAGGGGCTACCTCTCTGAGATCGACTTCCCCGAATTTGGGAAAGGCCAAGATTTAGAGTCCGGGCTCTACAATACGTTCCTAAATACAGAGCACGACACCCAGACCCTCTCCACCAAAGCCGCGATCGATGATCAATACCACACCTTCACCAGCGTGTGGCGTACCCACCTCGTCCCCTTAGATCATATCGCTGATGACCAAGTCGCAAAATCCGGCGATTTCTGGTGGGTCCAGGACAAGTCGATTCCCTTTCCTAGCTATCTAGGCAACCCCCTCAAGCGTCTGGGTAAAGATCAGTATGCGGTCTACTCCGGAAAGGAAGTGACTCACTTCATCGATGGGAAATTCATTGGCACCTTCACTACCTATGTTCCTGTGATGGCAGCCCAACTGAACATGGGCGTCTGGTTCCCCAACTGGGGCGGAAAGGCTCCTTGGACTGCCTCAACCATCTCCATCGCCTCGGTCAAGGTCTGGCAATTTCACGATCCCGGCGACGTCCGTGGAGTTCTCACCAAAGACATCTCTAACAATATGGACGTCTCTGGAAGGCCCGGTCGCCAATGAGAAATACCAAGTAGAGTTTCAAAAGAGCAAAATACCGGAGCGATTTCTTGAAATGACAAGGCATGACGAGGGCGTGGTCTGGGCACCATAACTCAGCAAAACGCCTTCATTTCGAGCAAGCGCCCGACTCTCGTCAAATCGCAAAGCGCGGGCTCAAAAAACACCCCAATTCACATTCTGCTCTTTTGGAA
>JALZWJ010000350.1 GCA_023300065.1 Akkermansiaceae bacterium | reverse complement strand
CCGAGGTGATCACCTTTCACGGCAACCGCATTGAAGACTCCATGGACGGAGGCCAGAATGTGTTTCTTTGAGAGAAATGAGGGCTGCGTGCGGATTTCGATCGCGCCATCATCCTTCGCGATCACGAGGGAGAGGAGCTTGACGACATAACCTAGATCCGAGGCAAACTTGATGTCCAATGGGGTCACCTTTTCGATGCCGCGCACGTAAACCTGCTCATAGTCGATCAGAAAGCCATGCGCGAGGGAGCCGAGGAGGATCGCCTTGTGTGCGGCATCCCAGCCGTTGACATCTAGGGTCTCATCCGCCTCTGCGTAGCCAAGATCTTTCGCCTCTTTTAAGGCCTCTGGGTATCCTAGGCCAGCCTCCGTCATGCGCTGGAGGATGTAGTTCGAGGTGCCGTTGATGATTCCGGCGATCGACTCGATTTTATTCCCGATGAGGGATTCCTGCACCGCCTTGATAATAGGAATGCCTCCTGCCACGGCCGCTTCAAAATGAATGGGCGCATTGTTCTCTTTCGAAAGGGCGAAGAGCTCGCTGCCGCGTTCGGCCATGAGGGCCTTATTCCCCGTCACGACGGACTTCCCCGCGCGGAGCGCCGCTGCCACTAGGTCGAAGGCCGCATCAGTTCCGCCGATTAATTCCACCACGATATCGACGGCAGGATCATGGACGACTTCCATGAGATCGGTCGTGAAGAGGTCCGCCGGGGCATCGGCATCGCGTTTCTTTGTTAGGTCCCGCACCGCGATTTTTCGGATTTCCAAGGCCGCGCTCCCTTCTGAACGGGCCGTAATCATCTCCCCGTGCTCCTGTAAAATTTGCCAAACGCCTGACCCCACGGTGCCAAACCCCGCCAACCCGATTCCTGAAATAGTGCAGCTCACGGAAGTGATTTAGACAAGTAAGGCACGACAAAACAGAAAAAATCTCATTGATCGTTGAATTGCACCTTCCGCTGAGGTCGCTATAGTCATGGCAGATGGCTCGCGAATACTCTTGGGAATCAGGCAGCACCTACACCCCTCCGACTCGGCAGGGGCTGGGGTGGTATGTGCTGGTAGCGGTAATTTTGGCTCTTTTGATTCACGTCGGGGCCTTGATCGTGGCCAGTAGTACATTCTACCAAACCGAAATCGCCGAGCCCCAAGAATGGGAGTCCCAAGCGATGAGGGTGACCAGCGTAGAGACCAAGCCAGAGCCCCCAGCCGAGGCTCCTCCAGAGGAGGAACTAGAGCGTCCTACTGATGATAGTGAGCTGATCGATGACACGGAGGATGCCATTGCGGAGCTCCAAAATACCGACATCGACATTGATACTCAGATTGCGGAAGCGGCGCTTCCCGATATGAAGATCGAGAAACCAAAGCTCATGGGCGCTGAGGAGGGCGAGCTTTTGAAACCTGTCATCGGGGCGGAGGTCAATCCCGACATCCCAGATCTAGGCATGATGGAAATCGACTTTCCGATGGCGAAGGCCAACCAGCTCGTGGTGGTGGATGATGGCGCGCCCCTGGCTGATGTCTTGGACCCCAATTCCGTCGTGGCAGAGCTCGGCCAAATGAAAGGGGCCGGGGGAGATCATGAAAAGGGCGTGATCGATGGCTATACCGGCCTTGCTGCTTACTCCAAAATGTCACCTGGCGATCTTCAGCGAAATAAGGCCTCAATCGGGAGTGATCTACTCTTTGCTTTTAATGAATCCACCCTGCGTGATGATGCTCGCTTAACCCTCATGACCGTGGCGATGCTCATCGACCGTAACCCCGGCATGTATTGCTGGGTGGAAGGGCATACCGATCTGATTGGAGGAGATGAGTTTAACCGTGACCTCTCCCAAAAACGCGGACAAGCGGTGAAGGATTGGCTGGTGAGAGCGCTCCAACTCGAACCAAAATTTATCAAAGTGCGGGCCTTTGGCCGGACCGCCCCCATCGTGGCGGAGGGGGACCGGGATGAGCAGGCTCCGAACCGTCGCGTCGACATCAAGATGAGGAAGACCCTCCCTGAGCCGATCAAAATCGTTCCAAAGAAAGTGGTCGTGACTCCGACGCCAAACCCCACTTTCGTCTTCCCAGAAGATGAAACAAAAATCCCAAAAGCTCTTATCGTGACCGACGACGAAGTCGAAATACCAGCTCCCGCAACGACACCAGAGCCAAGCCCGCTGGCCGATCCCACGGAGGATCCCAAGCCGACCGATCCCGTGAAGAAACCGGAGGAGATCCCCTCCGCCACGCCCGTCATTCCTAAGGCCATCCCGGTGGGAGAGTAGCTGGGACTAAGACGTCATTTACCTGTCATTTATTGCCCCTCTATCGTGCTTAGGATTATACCGGAACCCCCAGTTTGGAAGGCCGTGCTCGGCTTTGATTTCGATGATACTCTCGTCCTGAAAGGGAACGGAGGGGCCATTGATCCCCAATTTTTTGAATGCATCCAGTGGATCCGCTCCACCTATGGCGCGGCGTGGGGCATCGCTACGGGACGTTCCCTTCACCAACTGATAGAGGGCTTTCAGGAAGCTCAGTTTCCCGTGCTGCCTGACTTCGTGGTGGCCCGTGAGCGTGAGCTCTACTTCCCCGGTCAGTTTGGCCGCTGGGTCCCGCATGATGAATGGAATACCCGCTGCGAGCGGGATCATCACAAACTCTTCCGTAAAAGTAAGCGGGTCCTGGCCAAGATTCGTAAATTTATTGAAAACAAGACAGAGGCTGAATGGGTATCGGTCGAGGGAGATGCCGCGGGCATCGTCGCAAGTTCAAGCGCTGAAATGGATGTGATTCAAGCCTACGTCGAAGAGCTCTCGAAGCATGCGAACCTCACCTTCGAGCGGAACTCAATTTACCTCCGCTTCAGTCACCGCGATTATAATAAAGGCAGTGGCCTCGTCCAAGCGGCGGAGCGCTGGGGCGTCACCCCCAACCATATTCTTGCAGTGGGTGATAATTATAATGACCTCAGCATGCTCCAGCCAGAAATCTGCGGCGCCTGCGGTTGCCCCGGGAATTCAGTCCCAGAAGTACGAGACTTCATAGAGAAGCGCGGTGGCAAGGTCGCGGATAAACCGGGGTGCGAGGGTGTGATGGAGATTTTGAGTCACTACTTTGACCGATGATGGGCGAGCTCTTCGCCTTTGCGGTGGTCATGGCAATCGGGCAATTTAGCCCCGGTCCTGATATGCTCTTACTCACCCGGACCTCACTGGTGGAGGGGCTGAGAGCTGGGTGGATCATGGTGCTAGGCATCGTCAGTGGGCTCGCCCTGCATGGAGTTTTTGCGATAGGGGGGATGGCGGTCCTGATCTCGAATGGTGGCATGCTTGCCAGCGGGATGCGTTGGCTCGCCGCGATCTATCTCATTTGGCTAGCGATGGGGCTCGTCAAGAAACAGCCCAGCGATGGAGACATCGTCATCCCGAAACGCAGCCCTTACCTTCGTGGTCTTTTTTGTAATCTGCTGAACCCAAAGGTCCTTGTCTTTCTTGCCAGTGTCGTGGCCCCGTTCTTGAGCGAAGGCCAGCCACCTTGGTGGCCGGTCGATCTGGACCCGGCGACCGG
>JALZWJ010000349.1 GCA_023300065.1 Akkermansiaceae bacterium | reverse complement strand
CGCCGAGCCAGCCCCCGCCAAAGGTGCTAAGAAGCCAAAGAACCGCATCGACACTCCCGAGATTCAGGAAAAAATCCGTGAACTCATCAAACTCGCTAAGGAACAGGAATACCTGACCTATGACGATATCCACGAGATCCTCCCAAACAACATCGTGGAGCCCGCTGACGTGGATGCCATCCTCGATCGTCTCCGGCAGATGGAGTTCGATATCATCGACGCCTCTGAGGTCGACCGCATCAAGGATAAGAAAAAGAATGACATCGACGGGGAAGAAGAGCCAAAGGAGCAGAAGCTCGACATCCTCGACGATCCTGTCCGCATGTATCTCAAGCAGATGGGCCAAGTCCCCCTGCTGACCCGCGAGCAAGAAGTTGAGATCTCTAAACGCATCGAAGATGCTGAGATCGAAGTTCAAAAATACCTCCACCTCTTCGGCTTCACCGCCAAGGGTTACCTCGCCCTTGCTGATAAACTCATGCGCGGCAAGGAACGCTTTGACCGCGTCATCCTCGACAAGAAGATCGAGAGCCGCGAGCGCTACATGAAGGCTCTGCCGAAACTTTGCGATCAAGTCCGTTCCATCCACGAGGAAACCACCGGAATCATCAAGAAGCTTTCCGCCAAGTCTCCCCGTGGTAAGAAGAAACTTGAAACGACGCTTGAGAAAAATCTCAAGTCTATCGCCACCCTCTACGGGCGTTACTTCTTCAAACAGAAAGTGATCGAAGACTTCTGCGATGTGGTCGGCGAGTATCAGGAAAAGATTTGGAAATACTCCCGTAAAAAAGGAGAAGAGTCCGATGTCGCGATCAAGGAACTGACCCTCGAGTCTTGGCACAATGTCGAGCAATTCGAGTCCACGAACCAGGACCTCGCCCTCTGGATGCGCAAGGCGCTCAAAGCCAAGACCGAAATGGTCGAGGCCAACCTCCGCCTCGTTATCTCCATCGCCAAGAAATACACGAACCGTGGACTCTCCTTCCTTGACCTGATTCAGGAAGGAAACATGGGCCTCATGAAGGCGGTCGAAAAATTCGAATACCGTCGAGGTTACAAGTTCTCGACCTACGCCACCTGGTGGATTCGCCAGGCCATCACCCGCTCCATCGCAGATCAGGCCCGCACCATCCGTATCCCGGTCCACATGATCGAGACGATCAACAAGCTCATGCGCGTGCAGAAGCAACTCGTGCAGGAATACGGCCGTGAACCCACTCCAGATGAGATCGCCGAGGAGATTCACCTCCCCGTCGAGCGAGTCCGGGCCGTCCTTAAGATGGCTCAACAGCCCATCTCACTCCAGGCTCCAGTTGGTGACTCGGATGACACCTCCTTCGGTGACTTTATCGAGGATAAGTCTGCTGAGAACCCAATGGAGGAAGCTGGCTTTGCGATGCTCAAGGATAAGATTATCGAGGTTCTAGACACCCTCACCGAGCGTGAGCGCGAGGTTCTAGAACAACGCTTTGGCCTTAAGGATGGCTACTCCCGCACCCTTGAGGAGGTGGGCCGCCAGTTCCAAGTGACCCGTGAGCGAATTCGTCAGATCGAGGCCAAAGCGCTCCGTAAAATGCGCCACCCGACCCGTATCCGTAAGTTGGAAGGCTTCATTGAGCTTCCCATGTAAAATTTCCTAAGCCCGCTGATCGACAGATTAGCGGGTTTTTTGTAAACCTACTTTTGTAGCCATGCAGCCAAATCAATTCGAGCACGCCGTCACCGCCATTCTTGAGAAGGAAAAACGTTTCCAACCAGGAGCCTACTTCCTCGTACGAGAGGCCCTAGACTTCACCGTTGATCGCATTTCTAAAGAAACGAATGGCGAGAAACGCCACGTCAGCGGAAAGGAACTCCTGCAAGGCTTCCGGGACTTCGTCACCCAGGAATACGGCCCCATGTCTGCAACGCTCCTCGCCGACTGGAACATCACCGAGTGCCGCCACATCGGCGAGATCGTCTTCCTCTTCATAGAGAACGGCGTTTTCGGGAAACAAGACTCAGATACCCTCGACGACTTCGACGAGATCTACACCTTCGAGGACGCTTTTACCAAGCCATTCCTCGTAGCCTAAGCCTCGGAATCCCCTTCGCATTGCCCCAAGGCTCGTCTTAATACGAATCTCGCAACCGAGATTTCAAGACCAACGCTGGAGCGATCTAAATCGCGTATTCCATTTCCATCCCTAAGGCCACCGTCTCATCGAAGACGGAACCGCTGAGGGCTAGGCCACCCATAAGACTCCACGAATTCTCGAAGCCACATCGTTGTAACATCTCAGCAGCACGCTCACTACGGGTGCCACTCCGGCAGAGGCAGATGATCTCCACCGCTGATTGATCTTCATGCTGGCCGAGAAGGGATTGCAGATAACCAGCGAAGCGGGTTAAGGGGACATTGAGAGGAGCCTCACAGAGGCCTAGATCGAGCCAATCTTGCGCAAAACCGAACTCATGCGGCTCACGCACATCCACGATGATGGCTCCTTGGTGTTCGTTGAAAAACTCCCTCCGATCCCCCGGTGCGATATTCAAAGAGGTTTGGTACCTTGAGGAAGCTGAGATGTTTCCGCACACGAGTTCACTCGATGCTTCATCATCGATCCCATGATCGAGAATTGGCTTTTCACGGCTGAACTCCTCCAAACTCATCGGATCTTTTTCTGCCAGCAAACGCCTCAAAAAACAGTTTCCATTCCGCTCACTACTCAGCGTAGTGGCGAAGCCATTGTGGTAGTCATGCGTCGGGCAAATGACCGTAGCAGGTCCCAGCAAGGCAGGGAGTCCTTTGAGCGAATGGTAGAGCGCTTCCATCGAGCTGCTGCCAAAGTCAGTCCGGCCGATCCCGCCCATCAAAACAGTGTCACCAGTAAAGGCGAGTTCTACCTGCTTAGGGCTCAGAGCCCCCTCCTTCGGAGTTCCTAGAAGGTAAGCACAACCCACTACAGTGTGTCCGGGCAACTCAACTCGCGCGATGACTTGGTCATCTCCAAAGGCCATGGTCGGTGCGCTTTCGCCCGAACCGACCAGAACTGAACCGCTTGGAACCGGCCAGCCAAGAGGATCCTCAGTCCGGGCTCCAGGAGCGAGGAGATCAGAGTATCGCTCGATCAACTCAACCCGCGGCGACTCATGATCGACATGCATGTGGGTGTCTAGAATGGCAAGAATACGGCAGCCTTGGCAGCGGATCGTGACCTCGATTCGGTCTGCTAATTCGAGGAAAGGATCAATAATCACTGCCGATTTGGTTTCTGCATCGAGATAAATCCACGTGCACATCGAATCGCGTTTGAGTTGGATCAGGCCGGTCACGGGAGAGGTTGGAGGGGCTTCCTCCTCGCGCACAATCAGGCAGGAATTCCGGAGTGCTAGGCCCGCGGCCGCAACTCTCTGGCAAGCCAACTGCACCTCTACTTCAGCAATCAACGGACCAAAGGAAAGCCGAATCGCACCATCAGAGCGCCACTTCGGCAAGCCCATCGCCTCCAGCACGTAAGAACCTACAAGGGCCGACCCGCAGGCTGAGCCGGAGCTGACGCGGACATCTGCAGCATCGAAGAGGTCTAGGATTTCTTTACTACTCAGACCTTCCACCGCGAAATTGATGGTTGTCGGCACGGCATTCTCAAAGGGGGTATTAAAAACGATCTTTGGGAAAGCAGACTTCAAGCTCTCCATGAGGCGATCGCGATAGTCTACCATCACGTCATGTTCATTAAAGACACCCTCTTTTAAGGCTTCAAAAACAGCATGAATCGCAGCGACTCCGGGAAGATTCTCCGTGCCCCCACGTGCCCCGCTCTCCTGCCCACCACCTGCCATGAGAGGCTTAAACGGAGCACCCTCTCGGACATACAGAAGACCGATTCCCTTTGGAGCGTAGAGTTTATGGCCACTCGCTGGGGCGTAATCGATCGAGAGACCCTGCAAATCCAATTCTTGTTTCCCGACTGCTTGCACTGCATCGACCAACCAAAGAGCCTTCGGATTCAATGGCCGAAACGCCTTCTCGACCTGGCTGAGATCTTGAAAAACCCCTGTTTCATTGTTCACCGCCATCGTGCACACGAGATCGGTTTGCGCCGCGTATTCTGAAATGAAGTTGAGATCGAGCAGGCCTTTTTGATCGACTGGGATCTCCACAATCTCGTGCGGCATTTCTAAAATCTCACACCAATGGCGCAGGGCCTGAGGGACCGCCTTATGCTCGGTAGCGCCGAAAAGACAATACCGTTTCCCAGTCCCCTCGGTCTGCGGATCCTGCTTACGTCCGCGAATATCGCACATCGCTGAAAGAATCGCAGTTTGAATCGCCTCGGTGGCTCCACTCGTGAAAACAATGCGCCCACTTTTTGCGCCAAGCACATCCAGCGCCGCCGCTCGGGCCTTTGTCAAAATACTCCGTGCACGCAGTCCTGCCACGTGTGATGAACTGGGATTTCCAAACAGATCCTCCATCGTCTCTAGTGCAGCCTTTGCCGCAGCAGGGAGAACTGGAGTAGTCGCGTTCGCATCGAGATAGACATCTTTCATGACCTAAGGGAATAGAAAGCTCATCGTTTTGGCAATCCTGAATCACGAAACACATTCAGATCGGGCGGGCGTTTTTGGCACGCCACCACGGGCTTAACAAGCTTGAGAGACGACGTAAAACCGTTGGCTTGTCGAAGCTCGAATAAGGTTCTAAATTGAGCTCCATGAAACTTCTCCCTCTCTTCGTGTGCGCCGCTTTCCTTTCATCCTGCGCGCTCATCACAACCCCAGTGAAAGTTCTTGGAAAAGCGGCCACAACCACGATTGGATTAGCAGGGAAAGCGGCAGGAGCAGGGATCGACGCGATCTCCTCAGACTCTAAATCAGAGGCTGAGTAATAACAGCCTCTCCATCAAGCCATCGCCAAAATTAGCGACGTGATGAGGGATTTATTCGAAGCCCTCTTCGCCCTCTTTCAAAGGAGGTGCGGTAGGAATCTTGGCGACTTCATCGAGGAGATTCACCACTTCCACACCACGAACCGCTGAGATATCCTTACGGAAGTTCAGAACTGGGGTGCTACGCATCGTGACCCGCTTGGCCACTTTACTTTGGATAAAGCCGCGCTTTCTGGTCAGTTGATCGAGGATCCCAGGAACTGATCCTCCGAGGATACTCACAAAGACTTTCGCCTCCTTGAGATCCTGCGTGGTATCAACTGCAGTGATGGTGACGAGGGAGTTCTTCCACTCAAAATCTTTCTGCAACACGGCGCTAATCTCGCGCCGCAGCAGTTCGTTAACCCGGTCCAGTCGTTTGGCCATGAATTAGAGGGTCTGAGCGACTTTATCGAGAATGTAGCACTCGATGACGTCGCCTTCTTCGTAATCGTTGAAGGAGCCGAGGCGGATACCACACTCGATGCCTTCCTTGACCTCATCCACCTCATCAGTGAGACGGCGGAGGGTGGACATCTTGCCATCGAAGACAGGTTGCTTTCCACGGAGGACACGAGCGTGAGCCTTACGGGAAACCTTACCGCTCTTGATAACACAACCAGCAGCACGACCACCGTTGACCTTGAAGACCTTCTTCACAGAAGCGCGACCGATGACGGTCTCTCTTACCTCAGGATCAAGGAGCCCCAACATGGCATCGGTGACTTGATCGATCAGTTCGTAGACGATGGAGTAAAGTTTGACCTGCACTCCCTCGGCCTTCGCCGCCTTCACGGCCTTGCCGTCCACCTTGACGTTGAAGCCGAGGATGATGGCATCTGCCGAGCTGGCCATGAGGACGTCGGATTCATTAATGGCACCGGCGCCGGCAATGAGGAAGTTCGCTTCCACCTTGTCGGAGACGATCTCCAAAATAGCGTTCTTAATTGCCTCTGCGGTGCCTTGCACATCAGAGCGGAGAATGAGCTTCAGCTGAGCTTTTCCGCCACCGGAAACAGCCTGCATCATGTCCTCAAGACGGTTTTTCTTAGGCTGCACGAGACGTGTCTTCCGACGCTCATCCATGCGTTCCTCAGAAAGCTTCTTAGCAGCGCGCTCGCTCTCCATTCCAACGAGAGAATCTCCGACGTTAGGAAGTTCGGCAAAACCAAGGACCTCGACCGGAGTCGAAGGGCCCGCGGCCTTCACCTTCTCACCATTTTGGTCGAGGAGAAGCTTCACCTTACCTGCGAACGGTCCACAGATGAAGGGTTGTCCGTTCTTAAGAGTTCCGCTTTCAACAATCACCGTGGCAGTGTTCCCAAGGCCAGCCTTAACGCTGGCTTCGATCACCGTGGCTCGAACGTTGGCTTTCGGGTTTGCTTGGAGCTCCAGAACCTCTGCTTGAAGAGCCATGAGCTCTAGAAGTTGATCAACCCCTTCACCAGTTTGCGCGGAGACTTTGACACACTCAGTGTCACCACCCATTTCGGAGGGAACCAAACCGTGTTCCATGAGCTGAGTCATGACCCGCATTGGATCGGAAGCAGGAAGGTCGACCTTGTTGATTGCGACGATGATGGTCT
>JALZWJ010000348.1 GCA_023300065.1 Akkermansiaceae bacterium | reverse complement strand
GAGCAAGAAGAGCGCTGCTAATATACGTCTTACGATACTGAGCATGATGAAGTCAGGCTGAGGTGCGCTTGGCTTAAAATGACCTATTGCAGTGATCCGTGGATCTGCTGGAGGGTCATGATGGCGTAGCTGGAGACGAGGATGGGGTCGTTTTCCATCCAGCGGCTCGCTTCGGTGTTGAGCCAGGATCCGTCTTCGCGTTGACCGTTGATCACCTTGGTGGCGAGCTCAGAACGCCAGTCAACTTTAAGGCCGCTCTTGGCCTGAAGCTCGGGGACATTGGCGGCGACGAGGCTTTTGGCCATGACGTGATAGTAGTAGTAGAGCCCTTGGCCGCCGAGGCCGGGGTTTTCCTTGAGAGTGTAGTTTGCCGTGATCCAGCCGGTGACGGCTTTGACGCGGGGGTCAGAGGCATCGAGGTCAGCGTAGACGAGGGAGAGGAGGCCGGCGTAGGACATGGAGCCGTAACCACGGAGGGCGACACGGCCGGTCTTGCTGTCGATGGCTTCTCCGGCTTTTGAGTTCCCGGGGAAGTAGACAAAGCTCCCGTCGTTACCGACCTTTTCGCCATCGTTTGTTTCTTGGAGGTTTTGGCAGCGTGAGACGAAGGCGAGGGCGGCACCCCAGTCGAGGTCTTGGACTTCCTTTTCGCCGGTGTCAGTCGCGATGGCGCGGGTGTGGTAAAGGGCCTCGAGAGCGAGGTGGGTATTGGAAAGATCAGAGTGGGCGTAGGTGCCGCCGTAGCCGATGCCGCCATCGAACTCGGTGTCGTCCGCGCCTTTTACGCCCCAGTCGGTTTGTTGGTTGATGAGGAACCCGCGCGCTTTGATAATCGCAGCTTTATACTTCTGAGGATCCGCCACGTAGAGCGCCATGATGGAGGAGGCGGTGCAGTAGGTGGCCATGCCTTTTCCGTAAATTCCGCCATCTGCTTTCTGTTGTGAGAGGAGCCAGTCTAGCCCTTTTTGGATCGGTGCGGGGGTGGCTGCTTTCGGATCGAAGGCCGGATCAAGGAGGAGGCAGCGCAGAGTGTAGGCGGTAAAAGCGGGGAGGGTTGGCTCTCCCCAGTAGCCGTCAGCGTGTTGCTGGGTTAGGAGGAACTTGTTGCCCTTTTTGATCGTTTCTTGAGCCTCTAGCTTAAGCGAGAGATGGAGTCCGTTTTTGACTTTCTGACCAGCGGAAGAAAGAGGGGCTAGGAGTGTGACTGCGAAGATCGCGGAGACGAAGAGTTGCTTCATTTTGTGGGTGGAGTGTGAGGTTTAACGATGACTTTGACGACGGTGCCATTAGCGGGGAGGGCTTTCTTGTTGGGGATCCAGACATCACCTAATTGGCGGTCCTCTCCGGGGAAGTTGATGAGGGCTTGCTCAGAGGTGTAGATGGCAAAGATGATCCCTCCGACCTCGGCTTTAAAGCGTCCATTATTGATGTAGGAGCCGGTGGAGAGCCAAGGGCCGCTATTCATGGTGCTGAGGGGCAGATCCTTGACCTCGATCTCCTGACTGGGTTGCGGGGCTTCGGTCTTTTCGGGCCAGTCGATGTGTTGAATGAGCTCGTGAACTGGGAGGCGTTTTTTTTGATCGCCTTCACCCCACTCGATGATGATTTGAACCAAGGAGGCGGCATGCACCTCTGGGGTTACTTCTGGGAATTTTCCGGTGGGTTTCCAATTTTCAACGTCGATGATTTCAAAGAGTTCCTTCGATTCCTTGATGCCCAGGAGCTTCATGGAGATGTTGAGATTAAGTGGGGAAATATCGGTCAGGAAGAGTGTCTCGTGGACCTTATCGCTTTTAGTCGTGACGAGGAGGTATTCGATGAGGCCTTTGGTCATATTGACCCCGGCGTCGAAGCTGGCTTCGCGTTTTTTCTGGTCGAGATGGATTTTTCCGATTTGAAACTCGTTCGCGTTGAGTTGCTTGATTTCTGGTTTTGGGGACTTTGGAGCTGACTCATTCTCTTCCTGCGCAAAGGCTGATAAGGCCGATAAAGGCATGAGGAGGGAGATTAAAAGGGGGATGGAAAAGGGGATGGAAAAGGGGATGGAAAGGGGGATGGAAAGGGCCTGATGAAACATGATTCTCGGAGTTTGAAACGATCTCTGGTTTAGAGATCTTAGGGTTAATTCGAGTCTTCTTTTTCGAGCGCGGCGGCTTGCTCTTTGTAGAGGACGCGCGCGAAGTCCCGCCACATGAGGCGAGTGGTGTAAGCCATGAGGAGGTCTCGGCCCGAGGCCTCTAAGGCGGGTGGGGTAGGGTAGCCGATTTTGGCAAGGTGGGCGTGGATGGTCTGAAAAACGGCAAGGGAAAGCTCATCGACGAGGACGTCGACATCTTGCGAGGTCTTCGTGGTGATGACGGCAGAGCTGAAGGGCTTTTGCCCCGTGGTGCTGATCCAGAGGGCAATGGGGCTATCTTCTGGAGCTTCTTGCCTTCTTGTGCTGATGATTTTGGGAATGATTTCGAGTTGGGCGCTGGAGGCTTGGCGGATCAAGGTCGCGAGTTGAAGAACCGCTTCTTTCATCTCCTCGCTGGCAGGGCGAGCGCTGCTGAAGTGCAGCATCAAGCTGATCTCAGAGGTTGGATCTACGTTCCAACTGGGAAGTGTAGGGACGAGGTTGGTAATGCCTTTCGCGGCTTCATCGAGGGCATCAGCATCGCTCGGAGTGGTATCAATGATGCGCTCCAATGCGAGGAGGGCCCGCTGGAATTGACCTCGCGTCCGTAGTGTCGAGGAGAGTTCGAAGAGGCGTGCGGGGGTGTTGTCTTCTCCAAATTTTAGGTAGCTATCTAGCCCAGGACTGGAGTTTAGATCACCAAGGTCAAGGTCGGTGATCTCCGCCATGATGCTCGCCTCCTGAGCCTCCGGATTTCCTAGAATCCCGTTATTTGCGAGGTTAATCTCGATGCTTGGCTGTGGAAGCGTAGTCCTGAGGGCCAGATCAGAGCCATCATCCTCTGGAGCGGGGACGACTCCCTTCGGGATCATGAAATCCAGATGGTGGGTACGGAAGTGCCACGTGAGTAGGATAGTCCCAATCACGGCAAAAATGACAACAGCCCAGTGAATTCGCACGGTAGCGGAGAGTGAGAGAGTGCGGGCCTAAGGTGAAGTGTAAAAAAGAGCAAAAAAG
Source organism: Akkermansiaceae bacterium (assembly GCA_023300065.1). Lineage (GTDB taxonomy): Bacteria > Verrucomicrobiota > Verrucomicrobiia > Verrucomicrobiales > Akkermansiaceae > SW10. The sequence goes on along the minus strand of JALZWJ010000348.1, from coordinate 4,442 downwards.
AACCGCTGAGAGGAGGAATCCCTTCAGCGGCTCGGAAATCTTAATTTAAGAAGGGGGAAGAATCAGTCAGCTGATTTCACCTGAATCGCACGCTTACCGACACGGTCGCGGAGATAGTGGAGCTTAGCGCGACGCACTTTACCGCGGGATATCACCTCAACAGTAGCAATACGTGGGCTGTGGATAGGGTAAACACGCTCAACTCCGACGCCGTAAGAGATCTTACGAACGGTGAACGCTTTGTTGACGCCGGTTCCGCCCATTGCGAGGACGATGCCTTGGAACATCTGGATACGCTCTTTGTCGCCTTCTACCACGCGGTTGTGGACTTTGACGGTATCACCGACTCTGAAGTCGGTGACTTCTGACTTCATTTGCTCTTTCTCGATCTTGCTGATGATATCCATGTCTTAAATGCGGGTAGTTGGAGGCAGGAACTACGGGAACCACAGGGGGATTGCAACTGTTTTTTCAATCCCTAGGTATCATTTTTTCGTGAGCGAGCAGAGGAGACACAAAAAAGGCTGGGATGAATCATCCCAGCCTCGTTTTTAAAAGATCATCACACGGATGATTTAGAGGGAAGACCCTCAAGCAGTAGTCGCTCCTCAAGCAGGAGTAGAAACGGATGATGTCGTGGGAGCACAGGACGAAAGGCCCAGAAGAGCTCCAAAGGTAAGGAGGATAATTTTGATTTTCATAGTTGAGTTGGTCTGAGTGAAGGATGGGCGGTTTATTCCGCCTTTTTTCACTTATTTTGTATCGAGTGCAGGATTCCCTGTCCTTGATGACGTAGGAACCTAGCATCGCAGCTATTGAATACTAGCAAATATTGATGGATTACCTAGACTCGCTGGGCCTTCTGGCCAAGGCCTTAACTTCCCCCCTCCGTAATAGAGGGGGGATCGGCTTGGCAAGTTTCGCTCTTTCTTTCTGCCTGGCGACAGCTAAGTTCGACCTGGCACATGAAATTATTCCTCTGTATACTACTTCTTGTTTTGCCTCTTGTGGCTGAGCCGTTGAGCGAAAAACAAATTTTAGATCGAATTCAAGCGAATCAGGTGACTGATAGCTCCGATCATGCCACGGCCTTAAAGTTCTGGCAGGATGCCTTAGTGGCATCAAAGGCGGCGACTCAGTCGATCGTCACGGAGAGTAAGATCCGTTCCGATCTTACTCAGCTAGAGTCGCTCTCTGTTTTAAAGGCGCCTTCTCTTTTAAAAGAGAGCGCTTCGATCTCAGATCACGAGGCTTTCCTGACGAGCCTCACCGCTCTCATCGAAAGCAATGAAAGCCAGCTCAAGAAGCTTGCTGCGGATGCCGAGCAGGCTCCGGTCCGTATGGCCGCGCTGACGGAATCTTTAGCTCAGACCCAGTCCGATTTAGAGGATCTTGAGATTCCTGTCTTGGGAACAGGGGAGGTGGAGTCGGCGAGATATGAAAAAGCGCTCCAGACGCAGAATCTCTTCAAAATTAAACTCAATGAGATCGCCGCCGAACAGGAATTATCCCGGCGGGAGTCTGACCTCTTTACAGAGCGAGTGATCCGTCGCAGGGACCATCTTGCTGAGCTTAATGATCTGCAAAAGACGCTCAGTGAAAAAATTACCAAGCTCAAGACGGTCGAGATAGAAAGAACCCGGATCGCCTTGGAAAAATCAGCGAAGGCCTTTGAGAATGTTCCTCAGCTGAAAACGATTGTTGACGAAGTTAGCAAACTGAACGCGCGCTGGGGAGATCCAGAAGGTCTGCAGGCTGACCTTCAGAAAGCGAAGAATTACACCGAGGAGATTCAAATCACGCGGGACAGCATTCAGGAGCAATATGGAAATGCTAGAAATCGGATTGAACTCCTTAAAGCTGCCAAATTAGGGGTCGATGATGAGACCGGCTTACTCCTGCGTCAGCAGCGGGCGCGCCTCCCCAGCACCGATGAGCTTTCTCTCGAACTCCGTGAAAATTTGGAGCACGCAGCGAAGGCGCAGCTCGCGGTGATGGCTCTATCCGATCGGATTAATACCCTTCCCGTTCTTAATGAGAAGGGGATCAGTGAACTTGTGGAAAATACTTCCTCGCTGGAAGTCTCTGACCGCTCGCGCATTCGTGAACTCCTCGATCAGCGGAGTAAAATCCTCCGTGACCTTTCCGCGGAATATCGTAATCTGAATGCGGAACTTACTAAGGGCACGGAGGCCTCTAAGTTAACGATCTCCGAGATCTCATCCTACTCTAACTATATCGATGAACGCCTTCTCTGGATCAAGAGCACGAAGCCTGTGGATCTCGGTGAACCGCTCGATGAATGGCAGCGGATCGTTTCGTTTTTTTCACGAAGTTCACTCGAGCAAGTATGGGCCTCAATTCAGAGTGAATGGCTTGCCAAGATCATCTCGATCCTTGTGGCTTTTCTCGCCTCGCTTGCCATTTTTTTACGCCGTCGTCCTTTGCTGAAGTCCCTAGGTGCCACGAGTGAGGAAGCTGCGCGGCGGAATTGTGTCAGCATCATGCCGACCCTTAAAAACATCTGTGCATCCATTTTGCTTTCTCTCTGGTTTCCTCTTCTTTTGTTCATCGCGGCAGAGCTCATCGAGCGGCCTTTGGTCTGGCACAAGGCTCTCTTTAACCTCTCTGTTTATTTCTTCCTCAGTAGCCTTGTTCTGAAGTTCACCCGATTGGATGGGCTCTTTATTTCGCATTTTAAAATGCCCCCTGATCGAGCTTCTCTCATCCATACTAACTTTCGTCGCCTTGTTCCTATCGCGGTGCCATTTGTCGCACTGGTGACGGCGCTTACCGCGAGTGATGTTGATCCCTCCTCGGGGCGGTTGGTCTTTAGTGTTGGGATGGTGGGCCTTGCTGTCTTCTTGCACTCTCTCTTCCATCCGAAGCACTCGATTATGCAGAAAAAAGGTGGGGCTTCTGGCGTTGCGAAGGGAGTTTACTTTGTCGTGATGGCGATTCCTGTCGCTTTTATTATTGGCGCGTGCTTGGGGTATTTTGCCTCAGTTCTGACTTTAAGAGATCAGTTTTTAGCGACTTTGGGGCTTCTGGTTTTGGCTTTTGTGGTGACTCGTTTCCTGATGCGGTGGACCCTCGTTTCCCGTCGTCGACTCGCCATTTCCCAAGCTCTACGACGCCGAGAGGCTGCCATGGACGAGCGGGAGCGAGCGCTGGAAGGTGGAGAAAAAGGAACTGAGCTGCCGAGTCTTGAAGAAGTGAAAGCGGAGGCCGTAAATGTTGTAGAAGTAGGGGCTCAGACCGCCCAGCTTCTCCGGCTCGCGATTTATGCAGCGGTCTTTTTTGGACTCTGGGGGATCTGGTCTAGCACTCTTCCTGCCCTTTCGTTTTTGGATGAATCCACGGTTTGGGGAGACACTGGGCAGGCCGCGGCTCCGGGGAGTCAGGTGTCTTCTCCCTCTCTAATTCCTGATATGACTGGCGCATCGAGCGCCTCGTCAGAGGTTCCCGCAGCGTCTTCGACCGTTGATGACCGCGTTTCCCTGCAGGATATCTTCCTGAGCATCGTCTTGTTTACTCTGACTTTTATAGCGGCTCGGAATATTCCTGGCCTCCTCAGTCTCACTCTTTTCAGTCGGATTAACTTGGGGCCTGGTGGCAACTTTGCCCTCACGACTACCGTGCGATACCTCATCGTCTTGGTGGGGGTCGTCCTGGCTTTGAGTCAAATTGGAATCACCTGGGGGAAGGTTCAGTGGCTTGCCGCGGCCGTCACTTTGGGCATTGGTTTTGGGCTTCAAGAAATCTTCGCCAACTTCGTGGCGGGCATCATCATGCTCTTCGAGCGTCCAGTCCGTCTTGGCGATGTCGTCACGGTGGGGAACATCTCAGGGCGGGTCACACAGATTAAAATCCGGGCGACAACGATTCAGCAATTTAATAACCGTGAACTCCTCGTTCCGAATAAGGAATTCATCACCAGTCAACTCGTCAACTGGACGCTCAAGGACTCAGTCCTCCGCTTCGAAGTCGCAGTCGGGATTGCCTATGGATCTGATACAAAAGAGGCGGCCGATATCTTCAAAACGATCCTCAAAGATCATCCCAAAGTCCTAGATGACCCCAAGCCAGATGTCCTCTTCATAGGCTTTGGTAACAGCACCTTGGATTTCAATCTGCGTGGGTTTGTAACCTCCGTAAATGACCTTGTTCACGTTCGCAGTGATCTACACTACTGTATCGATAATGCCCTCCGTGAGGCTGGAATCGAGATCGCATTCCCGCAGCAAGATATCCACCTCCGCTCTCTCCCAGAAGGAGTGACGCTCACCCCGAAATCATGAAGACTCCTCTCTCGCAGGGCGGCTTGATGCCATCCGTGAGCGTCGGTCCATGCCGCCGTTTTTACATGATCTCACTGATCGCGGGGTGGCTCTCAGTGACGAATGTGATGCTCTACGGGAATGCGCCGGGGGGATTCGGGC
>JALZWJ010000347.1 GCA_023300065.1 Akkermansiaceae bacterium | reverse complement strand
CGAGAAGGAGGCTTTTCGGAAGTTGATGCGGCGGTTGGAGCGGTTTTCGGGCGTTGAGGTTTTGACTTATGTGGTGATGGGGAATCATTTCCATTTGCTCCTGCGGGTTCCGGAGCGGGAGAAGTTTTTGCGGCGCTTTGAGAAGGGGACGAAGTCGGAGCGGGAGGAGCGCCTTTTTGAGCACTTAAAGTTACTGTATTCGAGGGCTTATCTGACTCAGCTGAAGGCGGAGCTGGGGGTGATGAGGGAGAAGGAGATGGAGGCGCTTTATGAGAAGACGATCCAGGGGTATTTGAACCGGCTTTGTTCTTTGGAGCATTTTATGAAGGAGCTGAAGGAGCGGTTTAGCCGTTGGTTCAATAAGCGCCATGGGCGTAGGGGGACCCTTTGGCAGGATCGTTATCGGAGTATTTTGGTGGAGGATGGGGAGGCTCTGCGGACGATGGCGGCTTATATCGATCTGAATCCAGTGCGGGCGGGTTTGGTGGAGGACCCGAAGGATTACCGTTGGTGTGGTTATGCGGAAGCGCTTGGGGGAAGCAAGAGGGCGCGGCGTGCGCTGTGTGTGATTCTGGGGGTGACGGTGGCGACTTGGGGCGCGTCAGGTTGCGAAATGTATCGGCGTTTGCTTTTGGGGGAGGGAATCGAGGTGAACGATGAGGGGGCGCAAAAACTGAGGTATCGACGTCGGGGAATGAGTCGGGAGAAAGTTTTGGCGGAACTGCGGGAGGGTAAGACTCTGAGCAAGGGGGACTTGCTGCGATGTCGAGTGAGGTATTTTACAGATGGCTTAGTGTTGGGAAGTCGTGACTTTGTGGAAAGGGCGTTTACCGAGAAGCGGGAATGGTTTGGCCCGAAGCGTGAGTCGGGGGCGTGTGAGTTGCCGGTCGATAGTGCGGATCTGTATTCGCTCCGAGATTTGAAGGCGCAGGCTGTGGAGTAGTTTTAAGTTCGTTTGGAAAAGCTGAAAAATCCGAAAAAGCGAGCGGTGGCCCCGGTGTTACTGGCGGTTTAGGATGTAGATGGGGTCGCCGAGTTGGTTGCGTTGGTAGACTTTGACCTGGCCGGTGCGGATGAGGCTTTGGAGCCTGGTATTTGGATTGGCGGTGGGGTCGAATTTGCCGGCGGATTGGGGGAGGTAGGGGAGGAGTTTGTGGGCTTCGTCGATGTCGGGGACGGGGCAGCCGGTGGTGCAGGGGATGCGGCCGATCTTGCGCTGGGCGCGGCGTTGGCGGAGCATCTCGCTGGCGTTGGGGTTGTAGGAGTGGATGACGACGCCATTGGGGACGTAGCCGCGGAGCTTGGGATCTGGGTGAGTGGGCGGGTAGAGGATCTCGGCGTAGATGCCGCTGACGCCTGTTTTTGAGTCACCGGTTTGGATGGCGGAGTTGGCATTCTTGGCGATGCGGACTCCGCCCATGGTGAAGAAGCCGGGAGGGGTCTGGGCGTGGGCGGTGCCGAGGCCAAGTTTCCCGGTGCCGGTGCGGAGGGTGGTTTGGACTTTGCCGGTCTTGAGCGAGATGACGTGCATGCGCTGGGTGAGGGGGTCGACGAGGTAGAGCCACTTTGGATTGTAGCTTGGGTGACCGGCTTGGCGTTGCGCGGCAATGGAGGATTGCACGATGGCCCAGTCGGCGGCGGGCAGGACAGAGGGCGCGGAGGGAGAAGGGGCGGTGGGGTTACCGGTGGAGCAGGATTGTAGGAGCAGGAAGGCGAACAAGAAGAGGGGGGCTTTGAGGAGCTGGAACATGATGGAAGTGTGGCAGGAGTTGGCTCTGACGGGAAGCTTGTGCTGTGGGTGGGTAGGTTTGTTTTATCGGCGAAAGAATAGGAGAAGGCATTTTTGATCTTACGAGTCCTGCTGGGCGATCGAGATGATTGACCTCGCTTTGGAGAGCAAATGGCGAGTGATGTGAAGAGCCGTCTCGAGACCGCGTCAAGTCACTGAGGAGTGCTTTTAGCTCTGGTAAGACGATCTGCGAGTAGGGATTTTATTGCGGAATTTCCGAGGAGGTCTCTAGCCGATTGCAGCGAGGGCGAGTGTTCCGGTGAGGGTGGCCCAGAGGAGGGTGAATAGGATGTGAACTAGGGTCTCGAATGGTTTGCCTTTCCGGTGGTCTGTTGAATCCCAAAAGAGCTGGCAGAGGAATCTGAGTCTCCAGAAGACGCAAATTCCTTTGCATGAGATTGTGATCAGGATTTCAGGGCATCGAGATCAGCTTGGACGGTGATTTTGGGGTTAGCCGAGGGGTTTTCGACTAAGGTGGTGCCTTGGCCTAGGAGTTGGAGGGCGGAGACTTCGTCGGTGATTTGGGCGTTTCCTTGGCCTACGTTTTGGTAGGCTTTTTGGATGAGGTCTTTGGCGAAAATTTGGGGGGTTTCCATGATCCAGAGGTCATCGCGGGAGATGGAGTCGGTGGTGATGCCGGCGGGGGTGGCTCGCTTTAAGGTCTCGGTGACGCGGCGGGCGAGGCTAGCGGCGTGGGATGTGACGGCGGCGGCGAAGGTGGCTTTGATGGAGCTGGCGGAGACGAGGGGGCGTGCGCCATCGTGGATGGCGACGTGGGTGATGTCGGGATTGAGCGCTGCGAGGCCGGCGGCGACGGAGTCTGACCGTTCGGCTCCGCCATCGATGCGGGTGAGTTTTGGGCCGAGGTCCGCGAGCCACGCAAACCGCTCTGGTGGAGTGACGACGATGACTTGGGAGATCTCGGCAAGGGCAGAGAAGGCACGGGCGCTGTGCCAGAGGATGGGCTTGCTGTTCCATTCGGCGGCGAGCTTATCGAAGCCCATGCGGCGGGATGAACCGGAAGCGACGATGATGGCGGCATACCTCATAACTTAATCACCCGATAACCAAGGAATCCAATTACGAACTCAAGTGCTTCATGACCTCTTGGGAGAGGGT
>JALZWJ010000346.1 GCA_023300065.1 Akkermansiaceae bacterium | reverse complement strand
ATTGGCCCGCTCGCATAAAAAACAGTGAGCGACCAACCCAGCCTAAATGAGTAGGCTCTTTCAAACGCAATTGCCATGTCTGTCCCCACCATTTTAGTGATCGAAGATGACTCCGCTGTTCGCCAAGGCGTGGTGGATGCCCTGAGCTATGCGGGTTACGAGGTTCTCTCCGCCGCCGATGGCCGTGCCGGGCGTGAGGCGGCCTTGACTGCGCGTTACGATTTACTCCTCCTAGACCTCATCCTCCCTCACTACACGGGGTTCCAGATCCTAGAGGCCCTCCAAGATCAGCGGGCGGGCCAAGCCGTCATCATCCTCTCGGCAAAAGGGGAGGAGAATGACCGCGTCAAAGGGCTGAAGATGGGGGCGGACGATTACGTGATGAAGCCCTTCAGCGCACGGGAGCTCCTCGCCCGGGTCGATGCGGTGCTGCGGCGCACCACCGAGCGCCACGCCCTGGGGGAGAAAGTGGAAGTGGCGCAACGCGTCATCGACCTCACCGGAGCGGAGATCACCTACGCGGGCAAGCGCCATGAACTCTCCGAGCGCGAGGTCGGCATTTTACGTTATCTCATCGCAAACCCAAATCGCCCCGTGCCGCGAGATGAACTCCTACGGCATGTTTGGGGGATTGATCCTAATCGTGTCGAAACCCGCACGGTCGATATGCACATCGCTCATCTCCGCAAAAAGCTCGGTGATACCGCGCAAGAAATACTCGAAACCGTGCGAGGCCGGGGCTACCGTCTCGCTTTGAAATCATGAATCGTTCTTGGCTCATTTGGTCGCTCGTTTTGGGCTGCGCACTGCTCATTTTGGGGACCTTTGCGTGGATTACCCAGAGTGCCTTAACTTCAGAAAAAGAACGGGTTCAGGCCGAGACTGAGGCGCTTTTGGGCGAGCGGGTCCGGCTCGCGCTCGCCACGATGGATGGCATCGGCTCAGACATCCTCATCGCGGAAAATCTCCGCGCCCCGATGTTCTACCGCGCCTTCTTTTCACCGACCGATATCGTGACGAGCCAGTTCGAGAATGTCGCTCCCGGGGTGGTCTTGCAGCCCTCGCCGCTTCTCTTGGAGGAGGTCGATTTCATCGACCTCCATTTTGAGGTGAATCTCCAAGGGTCCCTAAGTTCCCCCCAAGTCCCCGTTGTAAATCAGCGTGCCCGCGCGGTGGAGTTTGGCTTGCAGGAAAGCCGCCGGCGCGAGATGGAGCAGAGATTGCTCCGCCTGAAGCCGCTGGTGCCGGAGGTCGGAGTGCTGGCCGCCCGCTTTCGTAAAAGTTTTACCTGTTTTGCGGTCCATGCGGAGACGACCGACGATTGGCTGGTTCAGAATGCCGGTCTATTCACGCCTGCGAAGTCGCAGGTGAACGGGGATTATCAGGAAAAATTGACGGAACGCGAACTCGCCTCACGTTCGAATGTTTATACGAAACGCGTGCAGAAAGCGGCGAAGCAATCTGCCGAATGGGGGAATAGTGTGCAGTCAATTGGAACGCTCCCAGTCGTGGCCGATCCTGATCGTATTCTCAGTGTCTCACCCTTCATGTCTCTGTGGCATGGGGAGGAATTATTTTTCATCAGAGAAGTCCGCCGACTCAGGACCACCACTTATCAGGGGCTCTGGGTCGCACGGGAGGCTCTCGAAAAAGCCCTCATCGCGGAAGTCCCGCTTGATCTCGGCGAGGCCAGCCTCGTCCGGAGTGGCTTGGCCGAGACACATGCCGCGAGCCTAGTTTCACTGCCGTGGGCCTTGGTTCCTGGAGCGGTGCCAGAGGTTGCTATCCCACCGTTCACCGCGCTCCGTAAGACTCTCATCGCCGGATGGATCGCCGCTTTATTCGCGCTTCTAGCGCTCACCCTTCTCCTTTCTGGAGTCATGAAGCTTAGCGCGCGCCGCGCCTCCTTCGTCTCATCCGTCACGCATGAACTGCGGACTCCTCTCACCACCTTCCGCCTGTATTCTGAGATGCTGGCGGAGGGCATGGTGACGGATGAGGATAAGAAGCAAGACTACCTGCGCACCATGCTGAGCGAGTCTGAGCGGCTCAATCATTTGGTAGAGAATGTCCTCTCCTACGCCCGCATCGAGCGCGGGAATGCCCGTTCAAAGCATGAGGACTTGGCGGTGAATGACCTCATCGAGCGGATGCGGCCGGTCCTGCAACGTCGCGTTGATCAAGCGGATGCCGCGCTCTCGATCGAGCTGGCAGATGACCTCGGCCGGATTAAAACGGACGTCACGGCGGTGGAGCAAATCCTCTTCAACCTCATCGATAACGCCTGCAAATATGGCCTCCCGGAAGGGCAGCCAGGCCGCGTCACCTTAGCGGTGCGGCGGGATGGTGGTCGCCTCGCGTTCGAGGTCCGTGACGAGGGGCGGGGGATCGTAAGTTCGGAGAAAAAACGTCTCTTCCATGCCTTCCATAAGAGTGCGCATGAAGCGGCGCACGATCAGCCGGGCGTCGGATTAGGCCTCGCCCTCTGTCGGCGTCTCGCCCGCGCCCTCGGCGGGGATCTTAAGATTGTAAAGTCCCCGGTTCAAAAAGTCGGAGCGGCCTTCGTTCTCGTCCTCCGCTAGAGGAGGGGGGCTTACTTCGCCTTCACGCTGTTGGTCTTGCCGAGCGTTGCTTGGCGGTAGAAGTAAATGGCATCACCCACTGCGTTCGCGAGGGTCTGCTGGTAAGTCTTCGTGTTGATGAGATACTTCTCCTTCGGGTGGCTCAAGAAACCACCTTCAAGAAGAATGGCGGGGTGCTTTACGCCACTCAACACGCTGAAGCGGGCCCGGCGGATTCCTCGGTCCTTGATCCCCATCTGTAGCTTGGGGTCATTCAGTCTCTTAAGGCTGGTCCAATGCACTGCGGTGGCGAGTGCGATGTTTGCTGAGTCGTGGCTGTTGCCGGGCTTCTTGATAAAGTCGGACTCCTTCAGCGAGCGGCCATAGTGGGCCACTCCCTCAGGGGAAAGGGTGAAGGTCTCGATGCCTCGCGCGCTGGACCGCCCCCGGGCTCCTGCGGCATTAAAGTGGATGCTCACAAAGATCGCGTTTTGGTATTTATTCGCGAACTGAACGCGCTCTTGTAAGGTGAGGAAGACATCGGTTTCGCGGGTCATGACGACCTTAAAGCCGCGCTTTTCGAGGCGCTCCTTGAGGTAGCGGCTGACGATGAGATTATAGCCAGCTTCAGTGCCGAGAGTATTGGTGGCACCATTATCTTTCCCGCCATGGCCGGGGTCGATCACTACGGTGTCAAAAGCCTTGGCTCCCGGGATCTTAGCGGGACGTAGCACCGGCTCGATGACCTTCAAGAGATCTGTGACCGACATGTGATACGTCCCAATCGCCACGATGGCGTGGCTGAAGATAAACTTCACATCATTCATGAAAACCTCCTGCCCACCGGCCAGGAACTTCAGGGTGAGTTCCGCATTCTTAAGAGTAATCTCCCTCCCAGATTGTGTCATGCTGGTCAGGTTATAGAACTCCTTCACTTGGCTTAGCGGGATATATTTATTTCCGCGGTATTCCTTCATCTTCCATTCCACCTGCTTCGCGCTCGCCGGGAGCATGGCCAGAAACAGAAAGAAGAAGAGACCGCGGAGGAAAACAAGAGAGCGCATCATGCTAACAGGAAAGTTAAAAAGGGGGAGGTGAAGATGGAAGCTACGTTTTGAGGTGTCACTTGCCAAGGTGAAAAATGGCTCAGCACGTGGAGTTGGTTTGGATGTGTGAAGGACCGCACTCTGGGGTTGGCAAGGACGAGGCACGGCCTTATGAACCCGTTCATGGAGCCCATTTACGAAGGAAAGGCAAAGAAACTCTACACCACTGATGATGCGGAAGTTCTCCGCATGGAATATAAGGATGACGCCACTGCTTTCAATGCGCAGAAAAAGGCTCAATTCGAAAACAAAGGGAAGCTTAACAAAGCGATCACCTTATTGATGTATGAGATGCTGGAGGCCAAGGGCGTAGCCACGCACCTCGTCTCCGATTTAGATGAGGTCAATCTCCTCGTCAAAAGAGTCGAGATCCTTCAAGTGGAAGTCATCGTTCGCAATCTCGCGGCCGGAAGTTTCTCAAAGCGCATGGCCGTAGAGGTCGGCTCTGAGTTCAAGATCCCCATCGTGGAATTCTCCTACAAGTCCGACGAACTCGGTGACCCACTCATCAATGACGACTACGCCCGTGAAATGAAGCTCGCCACTCCTGAGGAGTGCGCATTCTTAAAAGAGCAGGCCCTCGTGATCAATGAAGTCATGACCGCTTTCTTCCTAGAATGTGGATTAAAGCTCGTGGACTTTAAAATCGAGTTCGGTAAGGGGAGCGATGGTAAGATCGTCCTCGCCGATGAAGTCAGCCCCGACACCTGCCGCCTCTGGGATGCCACCACCGGCGAAAAGATGGATAAGGATCGCTTCCGCGAAGACCTCGGCGGCGTCATGGATGGCTATGAAGAAGTTCTCGCCCGTATCAGCAAGGTCCTGACAAAGTAAGTCAAACAAACCCTCTTTCCACCGCCCGGCTCGCTGAATGCTTTCAGCGAGTCGGGCGTTTTTCATTCCCAGAGAGAATTCGATGATGAGTTGATCTTAC
>JALZWJ010000345.1 GCA_023300065.1 Akkermansiaceae bacterium | reverse complement strand
GACGCTGGGGATAAGGATGTTGGAGGGCTTCAGGTCCCGGTGCACGAGGCCGATCTGGTGGAGGGCGTGGAGCCCGTCGCAGATTTGTTGAATCCATGGAGCGAGCGTTTTCCACGGGAGTGGACCATTTTCTTCGAGATATTGGTGGAGATCACCTCCACTGATCCACTCGAGGGCGAGCCAAGCAGAGACGCCATCTGGAGAGAGTCCGCTGTCTAGAATCCCCATGAGATACGAATGCTGAACGGACCCAGCGATTCGAGCTTCGCGAAGCCAGCGTTCGCGGGCGCTCTCGATGTCACCTTGGAAGACGATGACCTTCAGTGCCACGAATTCTCCGGTCTCCTTATGCTGCGCTTTCCAGACAAAGCCGCTGCCACCTCGCCCTGCAAATTGGCAAGGTTGATAGGGGAAGTCCTCATCTATCCAGTCGGGCGGAGGGAAATTTACATCCTCGGCGGTGGGGTCCAGCGCTTCTTGAAAAAGCTCTGTGAGGAGGTTGTCCGAAATTTTGTAGTCATCGCCCATTTCTAGTTTTCTAGTATGTAGAACGGGAACTTAAGCATCGAGTGACAGGCTTGATACGATTTCGGAGAAAGAGCCGACCCCTCCGAATGCGGCAAGGAGGTGCCGGATTTCTTCATTCACCTGACCGGGTGTCGGTTCAGTTAAGGTCGCTTCAACTTCTAGACGAATCCGAGACGAGAGCCGTTCGCGGAGCCTCTTGAGGGCGACGTTCAGGGTGTTTTTCTTCATTTCGAGTTGCTGGCAAACATGCTCGAATGTTTGGGGGTCACGGTCATCGAGGAGGGGCAGTCCTTGATCAAAAAGGAGTCGATTTCCACGTTCTTCATATTCGGCACGGAGTGCCTGACAGGCATGAGTCAAAGTGGCGCGCGCCCAAGTCTGGTCATAGTGTCGATCTGGCACGACGGCACATCCATCGGTCTCTTCATATTCAAAATGCTCTTTACCGCCTCCTCGTTTTAGACAGTTTTCATACGCGATTTGATCATTGTGCCAATTCGTTAATGACCTAAGGAGGAAGCTGCGGAGCTTCCCGCCTTCCGGGTTTAAGGTGGAAGCGAAATGCTCCGATTTCCAAAGTTTTTCGATGAAGCCTTGGACGAGATCCTGAGCATTGGGTGAAGAGACCCCTCGTCGCTCAAGCCATTCAACGAGCACGGCCCAATAGACTTCCGTAAATTCCTCCCAACCTTCTAGCCGCACAACCTTCCGATCATCTGCCATACGGCGGACGACGGTCCATCGAGTGACCGGAAATGAACTGGAGGATGGAGCGGGAACTTGAGACATCACGATGAAACTTGAAAAGACAATCGGTGAAATTAGAGCGGGATATGCGTTACTCTATTTTAGCCAAATTTACGGAAATGTTTTCTAACAAAATCTTTCTATGAGACGAGAAAAATCGATGAGTAAGACAGACAAGCAGGGAGAGTGAGCGAGCCGAGTGAGGAGGTATAGATCATCTACAGCTAAGCGATGCACAATGATCTCAGGATGTGACCCTCTTTCGAAAGGGGGGGCATCGAATGGTTGCGATAACGGAAATGCGGAAAGCTATATCAATGTGAGGGAGGCTCTGGCGCGCGCGATGGCGGGGATTGTGGGGCTGGCGTTGTGGGGTTGAGGTAGCGCCGTGGGGGGCGATGCTTGGGGTTTTGGAGCATTTGGTTTCACTCTGAAAATTCACATTCGCTTCATCAAGGCTTCACGTTGCTAGGAAACATTTGCAGCGTGAAAGCTGTTTATCTTCTCCTCTTCTGCCTCCTACCTCTCGCTGCCCAAGAACAGGCGATTCAAAATGCGCAAGTGACACTTCCTTATGTGGAGGTTCGTGAACTCATTGACCGGGCTTATCAGGCAAAACCTCTGCCTGAGCCGAAGGAGCCGCCGGTGCAGTCCCTTGTTTCGCAGGTGCAATACACGATCGAGCCACTTTCAGGCGGTGGGGCGAAGGGGCAGGCGATTTTTCAGGTGCAAAGTCTGAGTAAGGCATGGCAGACGATCGATGTGTTGGATCGTCGGCTCACGGTGATTCAAGTGGAGCCGGCCTCAGCGGTTCTTGTGCCGAACGAGGAGTGGTTGGCGTTGGCATTAGATGAAGTGGGCGCGAGCACGGTGACGATTCATTTTCTTCTTCCCGGGCGGACGGGGGAGGGCTTCCAATTAAAAGCAGTGCCGGCGACGGCTTCAAGTTTGACTCTAGAAGAACGGGAAGGTTTGCCCATGAAGCTAAGTGGGGCCCAAGCGGATTCGGATGATCCGCAGCGTTATCATCTGCCACCATCGGGCGGGGAAGTCCTGGCCTCTCGGGCGGTGGTTCGAGATGAGAAGGCGAGGGCGAAGCCGACGGAGTGGGAGGCGATCACGGAGTCGCTCGTCACCAGTGGACCGGATGTTCTGCGTGTTCGGACCCGTTTGCAGCTCCTTACCAGCGATGCCGAACCGGGGAGTTTGGCGAAGGTGCGTCTTCCTCGATTGGCGACGATTAAGAAGGTGATCTCGGCGAATTTGGAGAGTTTTCATGCAAAGCCGTCGAGTGAGGC
>JALZWJ010000344.1 GCA_023300065.1 Akkermansiaceae bacterium | reverse complement strand
GCTGATGCTTCAAGGCCCCATTGTTCAACGCTTTTTGTGAAGTAGAACCCTCCAGGTAGGAGGTGTCCTTTCCATTGAAGACTTTGTCCAAAGGGAATCCATTCGAGCGTCAAGTCCCTTCGAATAGAACGAGGGCTATATAATTCAACGGTGACGCTTGGCTCCGAAGAAGGAAAGGAAGCCAGAGGTTGCTGAGGGATGGGAGGTGGGTTACTAGCGCGGTAAACTGCGGTTACTCGTCGTTTATGCCACGCGCAATTTTTAGAATGTAGATATGCTAGGCCTAATGCAAAAAGGAAGAAAATGAATGCGCTGCCCCAAGCTTCTACCAAAAAAGAGATGCCGGATATCACGCAGGCAATGAGAGTTAGTGCTAAAGTCAATTGTTTGAACAAAATAAATCGATGATTTATTCGGAGGATGAAGAAATTATTTCATAATGTGAAGTGGTAAAAAAATGGGAGGAAGTGTCATGTGGTTTTTTTTCGACTGTCTTGGGATGAGTGAAATTAGTCCCGAGAAGCGACTTGGAGACCGCCGTGCATTTTGGGGAGCTTGGGCGGTGCGGAAGAGGAGGTGGCGGGAGCGTAGGGCTTTTAGGTTCGGCCCTTGGCCAAAAGCGGGCACGCTGACCTTGTGACTCAGGGTTTCCCGCTAGGAGTCTGACAGACTTCTAGCAATTCGACCGCCCGAAGAAGGGGGCCGGTCTTGAGGTCAAAGGACTTTGAAGACCTTAAAATCTTCCCCAAATGAGACAGTCCTGCTCCACCGTGGACCCTTTGTAGAAAAAGGAATAGAGAGGGTGTTCTTCATCGTTTGTCTGGCAACATCGTCACGCGGTTTCGCTGGTTTCACGTTCCATTGCTCGCTAAAGCCCAGCATACAGCTGGTTTTCATCGTAGAATGAACTCAGTTCTGCGAAGCCATTCGAGATGGACTCGGAGAGTTGGCACTCTTTGGCGAGTTCAGCATAAGGGGTGGCCCAGAATTCGGGAGGAGCCTCTAATTTGAGAGGAAGAAGGTGAGAGTCGCGCTTTTTGAATATCTTAATGAGGGCCCGTCTGAGAGTTTCGAGACTGAGCCCGAGTCGCATGAGGATCAGAAGGTCGATCAGATCTTTGACGCGAGAATTCACTCCCGTCTCCAATGGTCGAGTATAGGCATGCAGCTTCTCAGAAAATTGGGCTTCTTTGGAGAGACCCAAATATTGGCCGGGAGTGATCCCCGCAAAGCTGAGCCAATCATGACCGATGAATTTTTCAAACGGTTCATCCGCGACATCTCCCACTCCGAGATCCAGATGAAACTTCACAAATGGTTTTCCTCCGATGGAAGCGGTCACTGGAAATCGTGAACCACCGTAGGGTGCTCCTTGGAGATTCATGGTGGGAGTTCCGACGACGAAGGCAAAGAAATCATCGTCAGGAAGAGGGTCCTCAGCGGCTTCTTGCAGCATCTCTAATAATCCGTTTTTAGAGCGAGTGAGAGCATGGGTGGGAAGAGTGAGGTCTATGTCCTTTGTCGCTCTGGCTGAGCTG
Source organism: Akkermansiaceae bacterium (assembly GCA_023300065.1). Lineage (GTDB taxonomy): Bacteria > Verrucomicrobiota > Verrucomicrobiia > Verrucomicrobiales > Akkermansiaceae > SW10. The sequence goes on along the minus strand of JALZWJ010000344.1, from coordinate 1,219 downwards.
ATTCGCAGTTCCATGGCATAGCCGCCTTTGAGAAGCCAAGGGGCATTTGGTGATGCGAAGAGCCGACACAAAAAACGCTCAAAGCCGACGCTGCGTCGAAGACGTTGAAGGTCCGTCCCTTCTTTTCGGCTCTGGTCTTTTAAGCGATCTTCCAAGGCGCGGCGAAAGGCCAGGGGTGTTTTGTAAGTTTGGGGAATCATCTGAACATTTTCTGGGTCCAGTTGGGAAAGAGGGGAGAGAGCATGGCCTCCTTGCGTTGTCTCTCGGTCACCATCCCTCGGGCTAGGGATTCCTTGATGGCTTGTTTAATAAACTCGCGAGAGATCCGCTCCTCAAGGCTGAGGTCCAGAATCGTGCGGAGGGCGGTCGTGATTCGATAACCTTGGAGTTCTACGATCTCAGAATCTTGAAGATCGGCGAAATGGAGAACCAGTGGCGATGGAGTTGCACTCGTGCGTCGGAATCCTTTGAGAACAGTCAGGTGAAGCTTGGGTGGATTGAGGTCGGTCAGTTCAAGTCGAGTGAGAGCGGTCTCATGCGAAAACACACCTTGGGGGATCTCCGCACGATTCCGGGACCAGAGACTCCAGATGACGAATTCGGCCTCATCAGAATGTTGAAAATGCGCGAGTCGGTAAATCCCTCGATGCTCGCGAATCCAGTAGCCCGATTTCACCTGATAATCGTGGGTTTTGCGATCGTATCCAGCCTCGACAGCTTGCTTCGTCGTGAAAATACCGTGTTGATTTTCGACGATCTCGAAGAGCTGATCTCGTTTTCTCGATAGGGCCATTATGCACGTTAGCCTGAATAATTCATGCAATTATGCAAGATGATTCATGAGTTTGGGTATGAGAATGGAGGGATAAAGGTGACGGAGGAGCTTTTTCGATCAGTTCAGGCCACCGAGCATTTTGGGGGCGTGGACGGTAAGGAAGAAGAGATGGCGGAGGTGCAGGGTTTGAGGCCAAAGGACTTTGAAAACCTCAAAATTTCCCCCAAATGAGACAGGCCTACTCCACCGTGAACCCTTTGTAGAGAGAGGGTTGAAGAGGATTTTTTCTATAGTTTGTCTGGCACAATAGTTTCGTCTGCTCCACGCCCGCTTGCGTGAGGACTTCCGATGGGCATGTTCCCACTGTCGCCGTTCGCTTTCCAGCCGGGTTGGGTGCCGACCGTCTCTATCGAAGAAGCAAGTATGACTTCGAAGCGTGCTTAC
>JALZWJ010000343.1 GCA_023300065.1 Akkermansiaceae bacterium | reverse complement strand
AGTCCCTACTCTACGAGCATGAACTCGGTGAGACGTGAACCCACGGAATTGATCTTGATAGGCACGCGGATCGGTTCAACTGCAGAATTTCATCAGAGTCCGCATCGCCGGGATCTGTGAGGAAGGCGTATTCACCGAACAACGAGCGACCATCACGATCATCATCATCATCGGGGAAGGCGGAAAGGTGATCGACTTGATGGTCTGTCAGAAACCGAGCATACCCCGAGAGGGTCACTTGGTCGACTCGCCCAAGGTCTTCCCCCTCTGAGACGCTGAAGTCTTTACTATAAGACCAGGTGATCTCGTTGACTCCCGGAACTAAATTAACGCTGACTACCTCCCATGGCACATCGCCAGAGATGCTGTTTTGGACCTCCCCATTGATTTGGTAACTGAAGAAATCAAACCCTCCTTCCGAGCTCACCATCCAGCGGAAGGTCATCGTGCCCGGTCCTTGGACGCGCAGTGTCAGCGCGGATTGCTCAGAATCTACAATGCTCCCGGAGCGGGCCGCAGTTCCCCCCACCGCACCAGACGGGGAATCGACAAACCACTCTTGGGTGCCGCTGGTCGTCACCGACAGCTCGGGTTGCTCAATCGCAGTTGCTAGCTCGGTCTGCTGGGGCTCCACCGAGATCGTCACCGGCACGATGTGACTTCCCTGAGCATTCGAGGCTATCACGGTCACGATCGTCTCTCCCGCACTCGGTGGCAGCCCACTTAGGATCTCTCCTTCTTCATCATACGAGAGCCAAGCCGGGAGATTTTGGAAAGAGAATCCCTCCTCATTGATGAATGAAACCGGGACCCGTATTTCTCGACCGGAGACGAACTCGTGCCGCCCCGCAGTCCAGACGACGGGCTGTGCCCCACTCGCGAGGCGCACATCGTCAACCCAGCCAGTGTCACTGCCGGAGTCCTCCGAACGGTCCTTTGTATAACTCCAACTTAGGAGATGGGAGCCACTGGGAATCACCACCGAGGCAAAGGCCCAGTCCTGCTCCCCGGAAATCGCATCCACTCCGGGGGCTGCCTCGCCATCGATCGCGAAGCTCAACCAATCAAATCCGACCTCACTACTGACTCTCCAAAAGAAGGTCAGGCGGTCTGGCCCCGAGACTTCCAGGGTCATGGTCGTCGATTCGCGGTGAGTGATCTGGCCCGCTTGGGCTGAGTCGACCCCATCATAAGTGATCACATCTTGGAGTATCCAACTCGGATTTGAGCTGGAGATAATGACATCTGAATTCAGATCTAAGGCCTCGATCAGGGTATTCGGGAGCACGGTGATCGTAAGGGTATCGACGTTTTCTCCCGCCGAATTACGCACTAATAAATCAACCGTAACCTCGCCCGCTGACGGTGGCTGCCAGGTCAAAACCCCTGTTAATTCATCCACCACCATTCCGGCAGGAGCATCAGAGATCCCGAATGAGCTCGGGGTATTTAAAGCGGTGATCCGGTATTCAAAAACCTCATTCGCAAAGGCTGACACCGTGAGCGGACTATTCACTACGGGCGGGATGAAATCATCATTCAGAATCGCAACCACGGCAGACTGACTGGAAGCTGACGCGTTTACGGCGTTGCTCAGAACAAGCTGAAAGGTTTCGTTTTCCTCGGGTTCTAAATCTGACTGAATTGAAATGGGAACGGTCTTTGTCATCTCCCCCGGAGCAAAAGTGAGGGTCTGGTTCACGGTTACGTAGTCGCCCCCCGCAGAGGTTGCGGTATCATCTTGGGTGCTCACCATGACCGTTACGGTCTCAGTGGTGGCCTCGTTCAAGCTGACAACAGCCTCGAAGGTGACTTGGCCTTGATCCCCTTCCGTGATGCTCCCGCCAGTAACGGTGAGGATTTCATCACTATTTATGCCCTCAATTTCGACGAGCCCGGTTTGAGCTGGGTCTAGCCAATCCGATAACTGGGTGGCCGCGCTGCCCCCATCGGCCCATGATCTGGAGAAACGCCCATACCAATCAGAAAGATCATTCCCACAAGCGGCCCCGCCCCCTTCGAGCTGCCCAATGAGCCGCCCTCGATCATCAAAGAGCGGCGATCCAGAGGAGCCACCCTCGGTCGTTCCAAAGTCCCAGTCGCTCACCCGAACATGGGTCCCACTTGAGGTGGTGGAATTACTAAATCCATCGGTCGTGGTGGTGGAGTCGAATTCAAAGCTGATGCGCTTCTCGGAGACGGCGGGGTGGTGAATGCCCACGACGCTGCTTGGATTATCCCCTGAACGGTCCCAACCCGTGTAGTAAGGGGAGGTTGAAGCATCGACCGGATCATCTAGTTCGATGAGGCAAAAATCCGAGTTCACCCTCGCCGCTCGAAAAATACTCCCTGAGTTAAATTCCGTGATGGGGCCATCTCCATCTTCCCCACTACTGACGGATCCCGGAGTGCGGCAAACTGAGTTCTCAAAATTCCAATACACCACGACTGAAGCAGCATTTGCGGGAGAGATTCCACAATGATTCGCGGTCAGGAAATAGGGCTTGAGATCGTTTGCAGTGTTGTTGATGAGCGCTCCCGAGCAGGTCTCGATCCCCGCTAAGGTATAAGCCGCCGTCGCGCGGATTTGATCGCGGAAAAGATTGATAACGGGACCAAAGGTGGAGTTCTCATCGGCATCACAGATGACATCGATATTACAACTCCCCGATATGCCGTCTCCGATCGCTTTCTCATTCCTCTGCTGCGTTGGCGGGCGGAAGCCGTGGTTAGACTTAGAGAGGCGCAAGCGGACCTCGGAGGCAAGCGGCGCCGGCACGCTGAGCGCGAGATGCAAGGTATCGGTGGCAAAGAGAGGGGTCCAAAGCTGCCCATGAGTATCATGATCACGATCGGTAAAAGTGACCGGCTTTGACTCGCCGGAGGGATCACGGATCGTCAGCGCGCCTCCGGGCGGGAGGCGAAATTCACTGAACCCGAGGTTGAGCGAGCGGGCCCCTTCAGACCTGAGCGTAAAATCCCAACGAGCTTCATCACCACTGACCTCCCATTTTCCAGCGGAATGAGGGGCGACATCCACCAAGCGCGCGGTGGCGAATACACGCCGACCTACTTTCTCCTCAGCTTTCGCGTTCAGGAGCAATTCGTCATGATCGAGACTTGGTAAAATCAGATCCGGTTCATCTTGCGACGAAACTTGAGAGGTGCCTTTCACCACAGCAGGCAGACTTTGACCCGCATATTCCTCTGATGTCGGAACAGAAGTCGCCCGCTCGCTTATATCTGACTCCTCTTTCGAGGGCCAAAAACAATAAACGCCAAACAAAAAAATTAGGGCCAGAGATCCACGTTTCATCACGGAATAAAACCTCGTTGCAAATGACCTCAAATCAAAGAGATTCTTTCAGACGCTTTTTACACG
>JALZWJ010000342.1 GCA_023300065.1 Akkermansiaceae bacterium | reverse complement strand
CGTCCCGCCCTGTGGCTGGGACTTGCGGGTTGCCACGGGGCGGGACGCCCGTGCTCCATATTCTTGAGATTGCCAAGACCTGCTATTTAGATCATACGGGAGTATGTTTCTTGATCCTGAGCAGCCTATTGAAAAACACCGATTTGGGCTGCCGCATTGGCATCAGAATGACACGGGGGTGTTTGTGACTTGGCGGCTTGCGGACTCTCTCCCGAAGCAGGTGGTAGAGCACCTTGAGAAGACGCGTGAGACTTGGCGAAAGACACATCCTCAACCGTGGGACGATAAAACAGCAGCGGAGTTCAATCAGAAATTCACGCTGGTGCTCGAACAGTTTCTCGATGATTGCCATGGGTCCTGCTGCCTTCGGGAAGCAAATTTGAGGGCGATCATGGTGGAGGCGCTGCAATACTTCGATGGAGAACGCTATCGACTCGATCACTATGTGGTGATGCCAAACCACGTTCATGCGATCTTTCAATTGAAGGAAGGCTTTCCGCTGGAAGGGATGATGCATTCGCTCAAAAGCTTCACGGCAAAGAAGATTAATAAGGAACGAGGGACGACCGGTGAGGTGTGGCAATCACGATACTGGGATCGGTTGATACGTTCGCAAAAGCATCTGGACTGGACGAGGAGGTATATCGTGAAGAATCCGGAGAAGTTACGGGACGGGGAGTTTACGCTCTGGCCGTAAGCAATATGGAGTCTGGGCGTCTCGCCCTGTGGCTGGACTTGCGCAGCAATATGGAGCACGGGCGTCTCGCCCTGTGGCTGGACTTGCGCAGCAATATGGAGCACGGGTGTCTCGCCCTGTGGCTGGACTTGGGGGTTGCCACGGGGCGGGACGCCCGTGCTCCATATTTCACCTGAGGGTGATCTGGGTAAGGTCGGGTTGGCCTGTTTTGAATTGGGCTAGGATTTCTGGCTCGTAGTTTTTGCAGAGGGGGTGATCTCCGGCGAGGAATTTTTGGAAACCAGGGATGCCGCCGCAGTCTTCTGGCGGGGTATGGCCTTCGCCGGAATGGAGGTGGGGCTGGAGGTCTTTACGGGTGTCTTTGAAACCAGCTTGAACGAAGTCCTCGATGACGACGCGGTGCTTCCATCCATCTTTGAAGTCGTAGAGATAACGGAACTCGAAGACGTTTTCGCGGAAGAGATCGAGGATGCGGTTTTCGGATTCGCAGTAGTCGGTGCTGTCAGCGGCGGAGCTGAAGGTGATTTCGAGTTGGCCGTCTTCCCAGATCTCGAAGCGGTGGTCGTGAGTGTCTTGCCAGCCAAAGGCATCTTGGGTGGCTTGGTGAAGATGAACGTAGGCTGAATCTGCGGGGAGGCTGAGGCGTCGCCAGATGAGAGGCTGGGTGCCTACGAGTTCGATCCGGAAGATGAAACGGGCGGGGCTTTTGAGGGCCTTTTCTTCTTGCTCGGCTTTTTCTTCCTTGAGCATGGTGTCGAGCGAACCACCGGCCGTGATCTTTTCAGCAAAACCGTGGATGAGGTCGGCGCCGCCGGGGGTGGACATGACTTTTTTCATAAAGGCTTCGATCTCAGCTTCTGATGCCTCGGGCTGAGGCATGTTGGCGAGGAGGTCATCGAGAGGATCGGTCATGGCGGAAAGATGAAGAAAATGAACGAATGGACAATTGCAGAATGGACGAATGACGGGGTTGAGGGGAAGTTTCACGCGGCGCAGCTGAGCAGCGGAGGTTTGAGACTTTAGGACTTTGGCTTTTAACCTTGGTGGTTGAGCGTTATGGATCGGGGGTGCCGAGTCATTTGAAAGAGGTTGTCCGTTTAGGATGGGGCGGCGCGAAGTCTAACCTACTGCCGGGGGCGGTGCTTTGGGTGGTGGGACTGGTTTTGGTGATTTCTTATTATCAGGTGGATGCGGTGGCGGAGGTCTTGGACCGCTTGGGGGAATTCAAGGTGGCTCACTCACCTTGGTTCGCGATTATTTCGACGGCGCTTTTTGGGAGTTTGATTCCTTGGTTGGTGCAGGCTTTATTTTTAAAGGGAGGCGAGAAGCAGCCTTTTGCTCAGGTGCCGTGGCTTCTTTTATTTTGGGGATTCCACGGGTGGCAGGTCGATTGGCTTTATCGAATTCAGGCGGGGCTCTTTGGGAGCGGGATCGATTTCATGACAATTTTCAAGAAGACGCTGGTCGATGAATTCGTGTGGGTGCCCTTCTTTGCGGTTTGGCAGTTGGTGCTGGGGTATTTGCTGATCGAAGAGAAGGGGTCGATCGCGGAGGTGAAGGCGGCTTTGAAGCGGAAGCCATTTTTAGAAAGGGCGATTCCTTTGATGATCGCGAATTGGGTGGTGTGGATCCCGGCGGTCTCGTTGATTTACCTTTTTCCTCTGCCGCTACAGTTGCCGCTGATGAATATCATTCTAGCGCTGTGGTGTTTGATCCTGACCTTCTTTGCGAAGAATGCGTGAGGCTTGGTTGGGGGGGAGACTCGGACTAAAGTCCAAGCTCCGTGGGAGAGTCCCTACCTCGGGGTGAACTTGCGTTCTTTGAAGAGGCGGGAGTTGCGGACGTATTTTTCGGCCCACTTTTTGATCTCCTGTTGGTCTTTGAGATCGAGCGTTTTCACGACCTTGGCGGGGCTGCCTAGGACGAGCGAACCTTCTGGGATGATGGTTCCACCTGTGACGAGGGCATTAGCCCCGATGATGGAGCGGGCCCCGATGACACAGCCATCCAGAACACAAGCGCCCATGCCGACGAGGACCTCATCCTCGACCGTGCAGGCGTGTAAAATAGCGGAGTGACCGACGGTTACGAGTTCCCCCACGTGGCAGCCAAAGTCATCGGCCAAGTGGATCACGGCATTATCTTGCACATTGCTGCGCGGGCCGATCGTGATGTCGTTAATGTCCCCTCTCAAGGTGGCATTATGCCAGATGCTGGATTCCTCACCGAGGGTGACACGCCCGATGACGTCGGCACTCGCTGCGATGAAGGCCGAGTTGGGAATGGTGGGCCAGATGTCATGAAAAGGTTCAATTGCCATGACTGAAAACTAGGGAGTTGGCAAAAAATCCGCTAGCATTTTCAAGAATGTGTCGCAGTCTTCCCCATTATTGCCCACCAAACCCTTCCTGCCCTTTTATGCGTGAATTCCTAATCGTCCTAGCCTGCCTCATCATCGGGGTTGCCTTGCGCTCGTGCCGGACCATTTTGCTGAGAAAGCTGGGAGCGCTGACCTTTTTAGGAGCCTCTTTCCTGACATTCTATTTTCTATGCGGGAGTCTCTGTGCGGGCCTGCTAGGGATCGGGCTGTGGTTCCTCTTACCTTGG
>JALZWJ010000341.1 GCA_023300065.1 Akkermansiaceae bacterium | reverse complement strand
CGGGGCCACTTCCTGAGAGGCCTGTGACGGTATCAATGAGCTCTTCTTTCACCTGCGAAACGACGCCGACCGCTCCGAGGAGTTGATTGGCAAAGGCGGCATCTGCCTCGGTGGCCTGGCTGCCGAGTGAGAAGGCAGCGGCACCCTCGCCAACGAGGGCGGGGGTGTTTGGCATGATGCGGATGATGCGGGCGTGGCCTTGGGATGCTCCCTCCATGGAGGAAAGAGTTACGCCAGCAGCGATGGATAAGACGAGGAGCTCGGCGGGGTTTCCGCCAAGTTCTGCGACTCGTGAAAGGACGGTTTCGACATCCCCGGGCTTGACGCAGAGAAGGAGGGCATCGCTTTGAGCGATGACGTCATCGACCGATTTCAGGGCGATGACCTCATCTCCAAGAGACTCGATTGCGGCAGGCACTGGATCATATGCGCGCACTTGAGAGGCGGTGAAAACTCCCGCTCTAATTGCTCCCAAGGTGAGCGCTGATCCCATTTTCCCGCAGCCAATAAGCCCAATAATCATGGCCAAAGAGTGAACAGAAAAGTGGTTGGCTGTCCAGCTCTTGTCGAAGGACTCTGGTATTACGGAGTTGTTGGAGAGATGTCGCTGATGGGGGGCTGGGTTATTGGGTTGCCCCAGCCCGTCTCGTGATGCTCTCGGGGGTGGGGTTGTTATTGATGTAATCAATAGCGCCTTCTCTGTCTTGCCGCATCCAATTCCCGAGGACGCGGTGAAAGGTCCGTTCTTGGTCCTGTTCGCTGGTGAGTTTCATGATCCAGTCGGCGGCGACGGTCGGGGAGTCAGTGAGGGAATAGCGGACGAGTGACTTGATGCTGCTGTCAAAGGCGGGGTTTCCTTCGAAGTTTCCGAGCCACGTGGAAGCCGTGGCGATGTCTTCGTCTTGAATCATCTGCTGGACGAGGTTAGGGCCAGAGGCGGCGATGACTTCTGTGGACTGAGCTCCGACCCAGTCGCGCGCGGCATTTAAATCTGTCTCGGCCCATTGGTTTACGATGGTAGCGGCGGAGCGTGTGAGGACTTCGTCGCCGAGAGTGGCGGCCCATTCGGCGGCGCTTTGGGGGTCTTCTTTTGCGAGTTCGCCTGCGAGGCGGCTGGCGGCCCCTTGTTTGAGTTGCGGATCGGTGAGTTGGGAGATCCAGAGTTTGGTGTCTTCGTTTCCGGTGGCAGAGACTGCTTTAAAGATCGCGTCAAGGGCGGTGCCTCGATCACGGGAGAAGGGGAGTTCTTCTAGGAGCTGAGTGGCGCGGCCGAGGTCTGTGGTGGCGATGCCCTCGATGACTCCGACGATCCAAGGATTCGCTCTGTTTTCGTCTCCACGGTTGTCGAAGTTTTCGTTGGCCCAGGCGACGGCGGCCTCGGTGTTGGTTTTGGCCCAGGCGGCTAGGATGGTTTTACGAGCGTAAGGAGTGCCGGTGTTCTCGGAGGCATAGTCTAGCGCGTTGAGTGGATCGACTTGTGCCCAGGCGGTAAGGAGAATGCTGTATTCGCCAAATTGTTCATTATTGATTCCGCCTTCGCGGTAAGCGGCGACGGCTGCTTGGAATTCATCTGGTCCAAGGTCGCGGACGAGGGCGAGGAAGCCCTCGGCGCGAGCAATGGGGTCTGAGAGGTTTTTAAGGTCGCGGACTTGGTCGGCGAGTTCTTCAAGTTGCGCTTCGCTGGGTTTTTCAGTGGAGCGCGAGCCGCCTCGGCGATTTTGTTTTCTCTCTTGGCGCTCGGAAGAAGATCCGCGAGCGGTGCTCCGTGAGTTGATGGTGGATGAGGCAGCTTGAGAGGCGGAAGCGGTTTCTTTGGTCTCTGAAGAGGTCTTGCCGACAAGAAAGGCGGTGCCACAGGTCAGAACCCAAGCTACGGAGAAGAGGGCGGATTTTTTATTCATAGAAGGCGGGTTGTATTTTTAGAACGGCACCGAAGGGGCTGTTTTGTTTAGAAGGTGAAATAAACCGAAATTCTGCGGTTGCGGGGACGGGCGGACGGGCGTATGTCCCGCACATGAACCTTCTAGAGGACGATTCAGTAGTAATGTCAAAAACTCGGGAACTTTGTGAGGCAATTGCAAGTGACTCGGATTACAAAGGCCTTTTAGCTAAAGTTGAGAAATTTCTCGCGGATGACGAGGCTCGCGTGACTTATCAGTCCGTGCAGGAGCGCGGTCAGGAGTTAAACCAGAAGCAGCAGTCTGGCCTTGAATTGGCTGAGACGGAGATTGCGGAGTTTGAAAATGCCCGCACAGCTCTTCTCAATAACCCTGTTGCCTCTGATTTTCTGCAAGCTCAGCAATCGCTCGAAGCTCTCCAGACGAGTGTGAGCCGTCTGGTGGGAATGACCTTGGAGCTAGGCCGCGTGCCAACTCCTGAGGACATCGCGCAAGCCTCTGGCGGCGGCTGTTGCGGCGGCGGTGGCGGTGAAGAAGAAGGCGGCGGTGGTGGATGAGGCTGCTAATCCAACGAACGGCAGTTTGCCGTAGAACAATTTAACGATAGAAAAGACACTCCTCAATGAGGGGTGTCTTTTTTTATCTCTGCCGATGGGGCCGGTGCACCCGCTTCCCACGATCTCATAGGGTCCTCGCGATCTTTCGGCCTAGTGTAAGATCTGGGTGATAAAAACAGAGACGCTTTATGTTGCATGAAATGGTATCTTGGCCTTAGAATCGAGCCCTCGCCGTCGCTTTTCTCGTTATATGAGTTAAGTCACGGTATTTATCGCACCCATATTCTGACACGATGGCAAGTAACATGACAGCTCTGAACCCTGATCGGGCGACTCTTAACTTTCTTAATAGTTTCCCAGAAGCTTCAAGAAAGCGAGGAGAGCACTTACAAGAAGAAGGGGCCGTGACCCAAATTTTTGGTAATCACCTCTTTATCCAAGGACGGGTTGAAGATCAGGGAAGTGTGCATCGCACCACTTTACGTCTTCAAGGAAACCGCTGGTTTGGAAGCTGCTCGATCGAGGACGAGGAGACTGCCGGAGCAGTGATGTTTGCCGCGATGTTGGAGAGACTCCACCGTGGTGAAGATCTTCCTGAATCTCCCAATGAATTTGATGATACTCCGATCGTTGACCTGATCGAGGAGAAGATCGACCGTGAGCTGGATGATAAAGAGGCTGACTTCGTCTTCCGCGTGGAGAAGCGCTACCGCCGCTACGTGATCGAAGGGGAGATTCATGATCATGACATGGTCCGTTTGAATCCACGTTGGGAAATTGCCAGCTACGAGCCGCTTGAGCTTTGGCCTGTGCCTCCTGGTGATATTATTGAGTTTTGGAACTACCTTGGTTACGCCTTTGATAAGAAGAATCTCCGCTATCCAGAATTCATGGATGCGATCACGGATCTTGAGAGCGTGCAGCGCCGGATGCGCGATTGGGAGCAGGAGAGGGAAGTTTCAGCGTGGTATGACCGCATCGAGAGTGTCAACGAGCGACCTCCGCAGGAGATTCCTCACAAGATTGAGTTCCGTCTCATTTCGACGATCAACGAGGCTCGCGTCGAGGCGAGAGAAGAGGGTGAGGAAGAGTGGGTCTCACTTCGCGAAAAGGGTGAGGTTGAGCGTATTTTGAAACTTTTTGAAGCTTCTGCCTTACGGATGGATGCTGCGAGTCAGATTCTCTGGGAGCACTTCCTCCGTTATAGTGAGAAGAGTGGTGAGCTTTACCTCGATCTGGAAGATGAGACCGCTTGCCGTTTCATGAACCTCTTGTTCCACCAAAAGGAACTCAAAGGCTACATGGTGAACTTGGATGAAAATCCCTTCAAGGTCGTCAAGGAGCCTCTCAGCTGGATTTGTGATGATGACCCGATGGATCCAAATTCCTTCGGCCTCCAATTAGTCACCAAATCAGGTGAGAATGTCTCTCACTCAGTCCGTCTTCTTCCTGGCCGCACTGAACTTTATCAGTCAGATGAAACCATTTTCCCCGGACCACCACGTTGGTTAGAGGACACGGAAATCATGCCGCGCTACTCCATCCCAAAGATCGTGATCGATTCTTTGGAAGGGGTAGAATTCCTCCGTAAGGTCGGTTCTAGTCTCCCACCTTCCATGAAGCGCCGGGTCACGGATCTGGACCTCTTCCCGCACCTTAAGATGTGGGTGGAGCAAGGCCTCACCGCAGCAGAGACCGAGCACTTAGTCATTGATGTCAAAGCGCTCGAGGCGAAGGGCCGTCGTGAAGAGAAGCTCATTAAAGCTGGCTGGGACCTAATTAAACAGGAGCCTGTGAAGGGAAAGGCGCTCCTCCGATTTGCTCGTGAGAAGCTCTATGTGATCCCAGAAATCCTTCTCGAAATGGGCCTGACCTATGATGAGAAGCTGGAAGCCTTTAAAGGCCGTATCACGAAGCAGTTCCCAGAGAAGTTTGCCGAGTGGATCGAGGCCATGCCCGATTACATCGAGCTGGATATCGAAGCCAAGCTAAAGACAATCCTCAGCGACCCTGTTACGGCAGCGATCCGCTTCGAGGTGGTGAACCAAGAGATCGATTGGTTCGACC
>JALZWJ010000340.1 GCA_023300065.1 Akkermansiaceae bacterium | reverse complement strand
GTTGGAGTAGTGGTTTGGGTTGGCAGGGTGGTGGTGGCAGGGTTTGCCGACTCGCCTTCGGACTCTTCGCCTTCGCCTTCGCCTTCGCCTTCGCCTTCGCCTGCGGCTTCCTGCTTCCGGCTTGTGGGATGGGGAAACCCCGCGCTGAGACCTGGAAAAAACAGGTCAGTCATGTTTTGACTCTGAATCAGCGGAATTTCGCCCAGATTTCCTGAAACTTCTCGGCGAAGCTATTCACCATCGCCGGGTTATTGGTGACGATGATGTTTTCATCATTCGCGCTGGCGGCGGAGCGGGTCCAGTTATAGCTCCCGGTGAGGAGGAGGTCATGATCCGCGACTGCAAATTTATGGTGCATGTGGGCGGAGGTTCGGTCGAAGCGGCAGTCGATCCCGATCTTGATGAGGTGGTCGAGGTCGGACCCTAGGTCGCTCGATTTATCGTTATCGGAAATGACGCGGATCGCGATGCCGCGTTTGTGAGCCTCCTCAAGTTTCGCAACGATGCGGTTATCGGTGATGGTGAAGACGCAGAGGTCGAGGGTGCGCTGGGCCTCCTCGATGAGCCGCTGGATGCGGTGGAGGCAGTCGCCGCCGGGACTGAAGTAGGCGGAGGACTTGATCTTGTTTTCCTGGGTGTAGAGGAGCTTGATCACGCCTTGGAGCCAATCGAGCGCGGTGATCTGGCCAAATTCATCGATTGCGCCCTGTGCGAGTTGGAAGGCGAGTTGCCGGACCTTGGCCTCGCTAGAGGGATCTCCACGGAGATCGGCGAGGTGGGTTTTAAGGTCCTTTCTCTCGGCTCGGCTGAGGGCGAAGTCTTCGAGCGACTCCTTAAGGAAGGTTTCTAGATCCTGCATGGGGAGAATCTATTGCGTGAGCTTCCTGAGTGGGGGCGCGTCAGGGTGTGGGCCGGTCTCAGTCTCGGGAGTGGTGGGTGTGGCTGGCGTCTCGGGTGTGGCCGGAGCCGGTTTGGCGGGAGCTTCTACGACAGCTTTTACGGGAGGTTTGGTGGGATACTCGTCGAGGAAGCTTAAGACGCCTTTTTTGATCTTAGACCAAGTCTTGGTGTGGAAGAGGGCGACGGGTTGCTCGGCGATGCCGTAGGGGCCTTGTTTGACGCCGTAGCGTTTTCCTTTTTTGGCAGCTTTGAGGGATTTGTAAGCTTGGGTCGAGCTGCCATTGTTGAAGTCTTTAGAGTCTTGCGTCTCGCCAAGGGAGAGGAGCCCGAATTCGGTGAAGAGCGTATTGAGCTCGGTCTTGGCCGTTTTATCACGGGGCTCTGCGAGGAAGGGGAAGCGGAAGTAGCGGAGGCGTGGGATGCCGGGTCGCTCAGCTTCATAGGCTTCTGCGAGGCATTCCTCAATGAAACGGATGCCGACAAAACACATTTCCATCCGCTCGCCATCTTTCTTGAAGCGAGACATGTTTTGGTGGAAGGCGGTGTGGTTAAAGACCTCGCAAATGTATTGGTCGCCTTTTTTGATTTTGAGGAGGTCGCGGAGGCCTTTGACAAAGGCGGTGCGCTGTGAGTTGAGGAGGTTTAGGACCTGTTCCTTTTGCTTCGCGCGGTCTGAGGTGCGCCGCAGGATGATATCGAGCGACTTCTCTGAGACGGCTGGGACGTTGGCAAAGAAGATGGCCCGGACTCCGCGTGGTTGGAGGTCTTTGGCGATAGTCATCGCGCTGGAGTGACCTCGGTCGGTGGGGAGGATTTGGTCATCGAAGGTGAGGATGGCGTGGTGGGCCTGTTGAGGTTCCCCGATCATGACGGTCCGCTGGATGAGGCGGCGGTAGGAGCCGGTGGGGCTATCGCCCACGCGTCCTAGGTCGAAGCCTTTTTGAAAGAGTTTTTCGGGGTCTTCGGCGGGGGAGAGCTTGGGCTCAATAGGCTCGGTGGGAGTCACTGGGTCTACCGTTGGCATTGGTTCTGTGCCCTCTTCTGGCTCCTCGACGACGAGGGCCTGTGCTGGGGGCTCTGGGGCCTCGGCCTCGGCTTCTGGCGTTACAGGGACGACTGGAACCGTGGGTTCTAAGGGCTTGGCGTCTTGGGCCTGAGCTTGGGCTTGGGCGAGGCCCAGGGTGAGAATGATGATGAGGGGTTTCACTTACTCGGTTGTTTCGGGGTTTTCTTCGGCGCTCTGACCTTTGACCAGTGCCGTGAATTGTTCAATCCAGTTCGGGGCTGATTTGTGGGCGAGGTTTACCTTGAGATGTTCTAGCATGCGTAGCGCGGATCCTTTTTGGTCGCCGCTGGTGAAGAGGTCGACCTCCATGGACCACATGAGGTCTTTACGACCTTGGAGGAGCCATTTGTCGAAGGCTGGCTTGCGGTTTTTATCGGCGTCCCCTTCTTCCGTCCATTTTTCGAGGAGAAGGCCCTCGTGCTCGATGCGCTTGAGCCAACTCTGACGGAGGGCCGCAGTGGTGGTGGGAGTGCGGAGAGGTGGGAGGATGACGTCATTGTAGAGTGACTCGATGGCGAGGGGTGAGGTGGGCCAGCTGTCGGCGCTGATCGTGTTGACCTCGTAGGCTTTCGCGAAAATACTACTCATCACGGGGCTCTCGAGGAGCCTCTTCTGGCCTTTTAGTTTATCGGCATCGCGCAGGATTGCTTCTAGAACGGCGATTCCCTTTCCAGCCAGCTTGCTGGTTTCTTGACTCTCGGCCGCTTCTAAACTGAGCACGAGCCAGTTGAGTTGGTGGCGTAAAGCGAGGCGGAAGCCGGGGGTATCAGTCCGTTCCTTATGAGTTTTCTTCCAATCGCGGAACGCGCTCGCTTTCTTCGCCTCGTCTTCAAAGCGGAGTTTTTCGATGCAGTTTAGGTAAAGGGCGTGGGCGGCGGCTTCATTATCGCGGGCGCTGCGGAAAGCGGCGAGGGCGACGCTACACCGGCCGTTTACGGTGTGGTCACAGTTCTCTTGAATCTTTTCCAACTTCTCGAGCAGAAGCTCACGGTCAATTTCGCTGAGGGGTTTTTCCTGAGCAAATCCGGTGACTGTGGTGGCCCAGATGAAGGCGAGGGAGAGGAGGCGTTTCATGGTTGGGGGGGGGGAGCTTGGTTTGTGGCTCGGTGTTTCGAGCAAGTGGGGCAGATTTGTCTCCCTTGGGTCAGAGGGGGCTGTGGTTACCTAGGCCGTAACTTTCGGCTACCATCGCCAGATCGTCCATCCTTAAAAACTTTCGGGGGATCTCTCCCCGAGTGAGTTCCTGGGTCGGGAAAGGAGAATTATCCGCCAGTTTTTGGTCCGCGTGGCTTTTTAATCTTTGCCTGCTTCTGGCCGGGGCGTCCGCCTGCTTTTTGCTGAGCTTGGCGCTGTTTCTGGGCTTCTTCAGCCCGGTCAGCCATCTTCTGCATCCAGCTTTTCTTACCGGCGTTCTTGGCGGTCTTGAGCTCTGGCTCAGGCATTCTCTGCATGAGCCAGGTCTGGCCGATGGAGAAGATGTTCTGTGTCGTCCAGTAGAGGGCGAGGGCGGAAGCGAAGTTGTAACAGAAGAAGAAGAAGATGAGCGGCATGAGCATGAAGATGCGCTGCTGCATTTTGTCGCCCGTTTTTGGGGTGATCTGCATCTGGAGGAACATCGTGACGGCCATGAGGATGGGGAGGATGTTGATGGGGATGCCTAGGACATGGCCGACGGTGTCGGGCTGAGAGAGGTCGGTGACCCAGCCGAGGAAGGGCTGATTCCGCAGTTCAACGGCATATTGAAGCATGTTGTAGAAGCCGAAGAAGACGGGGATCTGGAAGAGCATGGGGAGGCAGCCGCCCATCGGGTTGACCCCGTATTGCTTGTAGAGCTGCATCATCTCCTGGTTCATCTTATTAGGATTATCAGGATACTTTTCCTTGAGCGCTTTGATCTTAGGCTGGAGCTTAGACATCCGCTTCATGGTGCGGGTGGACTTCGCGTGGAGCGGCCACATGATGGTGCGGATGATGAGGGTGGTGACAACGATGGCCCATCCCCAAGCCCAGCCGCCTCCGCCAAAGATCCCGGCGAGGAAGTTGAGGAGCCAGTTGAGTCCACGGCTAATCCAATCAAAGAAGCCGTAGTCCATGACTCCGCCTTTGTCACCATCGAGGCTGCGGATGAGGGCGTTATTCTTAGGCCCCATGAAGATGTCGTAGACATAGGTGCGGCTCTCTCCCGCGGGAATTGCTTCGTCGCGGAGGGAGAGGGTGGTGTTGAAGGAGTTTCCGGTTTCGCCGCCGCGTGCGGAGGGGAGTTCGATCGTTTTCTGGACGACGCGGTAGGTGGCGGGGTAGGCCTCCTTTGGGCTGATGATGGTGGCGAAGAATTGGTTCTCGACTCCGGTGAAGTTCGTTCCACCGGCGAGGGTTTGGCTAAATTCGGTGGGGTCGGCTCCGAAGAAGCTGCTGAAGTAGCCGTTTGTTTCGGAGTCAAAGTCTCCGTTCTCATTCCAGAAGAAGTTGAGGTAGTTCGGGCGTTCATCCAAGTGCACGGGGGCGGCGGAGCCACTGAAGATGGCGACGTCGCTGAGGGAGATCTCGCCCTCGGTCGGGTTGGTGAGCTTGAGGGTGAAGGTGATGCGGTGGTCGCTGCCTGCGCCGTCGGTGACGCGGGTCCAAGTTTTGGTGACGTCGAGGTTGTTTAGGGTCTGGCCTGTGAAGGTGGCTGAGTTCTCATCGCTGGCGGCGAGCTCGTAGTAGCCAGCTTTCTCAAGGGAGGCGCCAGAGAGGCGGGTGAGGGCGCCGATGCGGTTGCGGCCGAGGTCGTTCATGGTGACGTTGCTGTCATCGTGGACGGATTTTTCTTCGAGGAGTTCGTTTTTAGCGATCCCGCCCTCGAAGGAGGAGAGGGTGAAGGTGTTGGTGGAGGTCTTGATCTCGTGGTTCTCTTCGGTGCCGCGGTCTACTGGGGCAGGGCGCTTCTCGACGGTGAGTTCCGGGAGTTTTTCTTCGGGGGTGGCGGCGGCTTGTTCAGCGGCTGCTTTCTTTTCATCCGCAATTCTCTGCTCCTGTAACACTTTCGTGTTTTCGGCAGATTGAAACAGGCTGATGGCGAGTAATATCCCGCAGAGGGTGACGACGATCCAAGCTTTACGATCCATGATCAATAATTAGTGAGTGGGAGAATTTTTAGAGGAGGAGGGTGGTGTTTCACATCCTCCAGTTGGTGGGACGGGGTCATAACCGCACCCGCCCCAAGGATGACAGCGTAAAATCCTACGAATACCGAGGTAGCTCCCTTTCAGAGAGCCGTGGGCCTCGACCGCTTCGAGATAATAATGAGAGCAAGAGGGGGTGTAGCGGCAACCGCAGTTTGGCCCGCCGACAGCGTGGAGGATGGGGCGAATCAGGATCTGATAAGCGCGGATGCCAAGGCGGATGAGGAACTTCACGATGGGTCTGTGGGGTCAGAGGTGGGTTCCTGCCAGATTTTGAGGCGCTTGGCGGTCTTAATCCAGTCAGCTTCTAGCTCTTGGAAGGTCGCTTGAGAAGCGCGCCAACGTGCGATGGTGACGACCCTGTTCTTCTCGGGAAGATGGTCGCCCCATTTGCGGATGATTTCACGAAAGCGGCGGCGCAAGAGATTGCGG
>JALZWJ010000339.1 GCA_023300065.1 Akkermansiaceae bacterium | reverse complement strand
GTCCAAAAACTCCTCACCCACCCACGTCCCCTCTCCTTCCTAAAAGACGGGGCCTCCACCCATTCCCACCTTGGTGATCCCATCGCCAGCGCCCTCATCGCCAACCTCCAAGGGTCCTTCGCGGTGCGCGGCGCCTCCTACCCACCGGACGAGGTCCCCCTCGCCACCGTCACCCCGCTCTATCTCCCAGAAAACTTCACCCCCTTCCCTTTCAAAATGAGTCGGCGTTTTTCAATGCCCCTCCTCCCGCGTGACAACCCCCTTCTGGAAGAACGCGTTGCCCTTGGAAAAAAGCTCTTCCACAGCAAAGCCCTCTCCAAAGACCACACCATCTCCTGCGCCTCCTGCCACCATCAGGACAAGGCCTTCACCGATGCCCTCGCCCTCTCCAAAGGCATCCATGACCTCGTAGGGGACCGCAACTCCATGCCCCTCTTCAACCTCGCCTGGAAGTCCTCCTTCTTCTGGGATGGCCGTGCCAAATCCCTCCGTTCCCAAGTCCTCCAGCCCATCCAAGACCACCGCGAAATGGCGGCACACCTCCCCACCCTCGTCTCTCACCTCGACCAAACCGAGCGCGCCGCCTTTGAAAAAGCCTTCGGCCCCGGAGAGGTCACCTCAGAAAAAATCGCCCTCGCCCTAGAGAACTTCCTCCTCACCCTCACCAGCTACGACTCTAAATTCGACCGCGCCATGTCCGGCAAGGCCAACCTCACCCCGCTTGAAGAACGCGGCATGAAGCTCTTCTTCACCGAATATGAGCCCCGCAGCCAACAATACGGGGCCGACTGCTTCCACTGCCACGGCGGCGCCAACTTCTCAGACCACCAACTCCACAACAATGGCCTCGGCGATCAACGCTTCTCCACCCCCAGCCTCCGGAACCTCACCCTCACCGCCCCCTACATGCACGATGGCCGCTTCCAGACCCTCACCGAGGTCATCGCCCACTACAGCGGCCCTATGCCACGGACTCCATTGCTCGACCCAAATCTCGCCAAACACCCCAAACTCGGCCTCCAACTCAAAGCAAATGACCAAGCCGCCCTCGTCGCCTTCTTAAAGACCCTCACAGACCCCAAATACACGGATCAAAGGAGACGCCGTGGAACAACGGCCCCATTAAAAAAATAAAAAATCATGGTATCCCATCTTCGCATAGACTAAGCGCTTGGGCTGGTTCGTGTCTCCGTTAGCCCTTAAGGCTAGCGACTCACTGCACGAGCTACTTTTATTAAGATGAAAATGTATGTAGGCAATCTGTCGTTCAACACGACAAAGGAAGAACTCGAGTCCTTCTTTTCCCAGTATGGTTCCGTAACCGACACCCACCTTCCCCAGGATCGCGAGACCGGCCGCCCACGTGGCTTTGCCTTCGTGACTATGGACTCTAAGTCCGCCATGGAAGACGCCATCCAAGGCGCTGACGGCAAGGAACTCGACGGCCGCAACCTTAAGGTTAACGAAGCCAAGCCACGCGAAGAGCGCGGCGGTGGTCGCTTCTAATCCACCCCCCAGCGGATTTTATCAAGGGCAAGGCACCACACGTGCTTTGCCTTTTTTTGTGCCCTCATCTCTCGGCTCGCCACCCCGCCCTTCTCAAGAACGTACCGAGCTCGCGTGAAACTCCTCCTTCGTCAGCTCCTTTAGCTTAAAACGCCGGCACGCTTCCACCGCCACCGGGACCCACGCCACCGGCCACCCACCATCCTCCATCTCAGCTTCATCAGGGGCCAAAGACGGCGCGATGTAAGCGATCGCATTCCAACCACACACAAAGTCCTCACGCCCCACCTCCTTAATCGCACTCACCTGCTGCAAAATTTCATAGAGCCTCGCATGAGCCTCCTGCCCCGACTTCGGAGCCGCCGAGCGCTCCCCAGCCTCTTCACTCATCCCAAATTCCAGAGAGCTCTCCCCTCGAAATCGCGTAATGATTCCCTCGAAAAAATGACGAATCCTATTCATATCAAAATTAAAAAAACACCTTAACCCACAAAAGCTACACTCCCCCCATCTTAGGGAAAGCCGCCAGCACCATCTCCACCAACCGCTCCGGCGAATCGCCCAGCGCATCCGTCACAGGAAGGTTAAACTCCTCCTCGCATGCCGTGATCGCAGAAGCCATCTCATCGTCACCCATCTCCTCATGACTCAGCGCCAGCCCGATCACTCTCGTCTCCGCAAAAGCCTCAATCAACTGAATCTCAGCGCCCGGATCTGGCATCGGGATCTGATCAAAACCAAAACGATGCTCCCGCCCCGGAGCGTGCTGTAAAATCACCGCCTGCGGGCAACTTCCGCGGAGGATGAAACTCGACATCGCATCAGCCGGGTGGCCCAGCGCGCCTTGCCCCTCGATCACGATCACCTCTGGATCCAGATCATCAAAAGCCTCCATCACCATTCCCTCCACCTCCCCTGCACAAAATTGCGCGGGAAGTGAATCCAACGCCACACCATAACGCGTCCCTTTCATCAAGCTCACCTCACTCGTCCCCACCATCACCGCATTGATCCCCTTCTCTCGCAGTGCCTGTGTCAAGACAGTCGCCGTCGTCAATTTACCATCCCCACAATCCGTCCCCAAAACTGCAATCCTCGGGCAATTCACCTTCGTGATCTCACCATTCCACACCCGCAGATCTTCCATCTCGCGCGGACGCCGTACATCATGAATCATCACCTTTGCCTTCTCACAAGCCGCCGAAAATTGCGGATCATCATTCAGAAATTCATGAAGGCCATTCACAATATTCATGCCATGATCGATCGCTTTTAAAACAACCTGCCGGTCCGCAAACGAGAGCTGCCCGCCCGCCGCCGACATCCCAAAAATAAAAGAATCAGGCACCTCCCCAGCATACATCAACGCCTCATCCAAATCTTGGTAAACCTTGATCCCGCTCGCCTCGCCATCCAGCACCTCCCCCGCATCCCGCCCTGCACGGTCGCTATCGATGATGGATAAAATCTCATACTTCTCAGAATGCCGCGCCAGCCCATTCGCAGCCTTCCCCGCACCCTCACCAAAATGACCCTCACAATAAACAAGCGCCGTCTTCCGAGGAACTTGATTCAGCTTAGGCAAAGGCTCAACCACCCGGCTCGGAGCCACAGGAGGAGCAGAAGGCGTCCCAAAATCATCAGAGAAAATGGAGGTCGGTGGGGATTCTTGTTTCTTAGGCATACTAACTCCGCAAGCAAAGTATTGGATCGTGCCACCAAATCAGATCCGCCAACAACGGAGGATGTTCAACAGTAGCGATGTCTTTTACTCCAGATCCCGAGCAAAGATAGAACTATCTCACTTCCCACCGCGCCCCAATATGGAGCACGGGCGGCCCGCCCAGAGCCAAAGCCCGCAACCACGCCCCCTCACATCCCCCGCAAATAAAATGTGCACACATAAACCAAATCATCTTCCTCCCCATCCCCCAGATTAAGAACCTCCTTCTCAATCTCCCATCCCGTCTTTTTAAGCAGATTTTTCAGCGCCACATCCGTAAAAAAACGCATCCGCTGCACCGTCTCTTCCTTCTTCACAATCTCCCCCGCCGCATCCTTCATCACGTAACGATGCTTCCTCACTAAGCTCCCCGCCTGCTCCTTAATCTTATGCCGCGTTTCTAACTCTCCCGTCTCACCACTCGGGAGAGAAATCGACCGATCAAAATACCACTCATTGCTCGGCAAATCCCCCGAGAGTTCCGCCCATGGGAAAAACAAAGTCAGATAAAGGTGATCCGTCTGTTCCCTCAACCGTTGCAGCTGCCGCTGCGGGTCCTCGAAAAGCTGAAAAGTAAAAGCTGGGATCACGATTGAAGCATAGTTCCCTTCATGCTTCTGCCAGCTCTCCTCGCTCACCTTCACCTTCGGAAATTTTTCCCGTGAAAGTGCCACCATCTCTGGAGAAATCTCCAAGCCCACTAACTCATGCCCCGCCTCCGCCAACGGCCCCAAGAGCCGCCCAGACCCAGACCCCACATAAAGCGAGCGCCCATCCTTCTTCTGTAAAAATTCATCGATCAACAGCACCTCACTCGGTGCCTCTTCCGCCTCCCAAAAGAGATCGTGCCAGAGAGCTTCAAATCCTGTGTAAGCAGACATTATTTCGTGCTTTCAGATTCGCCCTTCGCCTCCGCCGCTTCCTTCTTCTTTAGCGCCTTCATCTCCACGTTATCCTTCTCGATCACCAACGAATGAATCGCCACTGGCCCCTCGATCCCCTCCACATCAGACAGCACCGGCGTCAGCACCCCCTCCTCGGTTTCCGTGAAAAGAATGATCGCGTTCTCACCATGAGTATTCTTGAAATCATCCAATGTGAAAACCTCCGTCAACAAGGTCTTTTTCATGGTCGCCCCCCGGCCCACTTGCGAGGCCAGATCGCCAAAGCGCGCGCCACCCAGGAAGCAAAACCGCCCCCGCATATGCCCCGCCACCGCCTTTTGGTGATGCGCGCTCACATCCGGCGGAGTCAACTGCCACACATTGGCCTTCCCAAAATGGTGTTGGAATTCCCGCGCCGCCAGTGAGTTCACCTCATTGTTCGGAGTCGCCGCGATCAAGTGCCCTAGCCCTGCGAAATCAATCTCCTCCTCGGCATACTCCGAGAGAATGTTCGCCCGCACCGCCATCAAGCCGTCGATCCTTGCCGCAGCGACATTCTCATAACGAGTGTCTAATAACATCACATGATGGCCCTCTTTCATCAGACCCTTTGCCACCACCCGCGTCCACGGATCACAGCCCGCAAAGAGAATCCCACTTGGATTCGAATCAGAGAGCCCCAACTTCCGCGCCAAAGGCGCCGCCAGCAGACCGTAAAACGTCACCGTCCCCAAAATCACAATAAACACCAATGGCACCAACTCCGCCGCCTGCTCTGCAAAGACCGGCGGCAGCCCCTTCGTATGCGTTAACTCCAGCGCAAAGACCGATGTCACCGCCGCCGCCACGATTCCCCGGGGAGCCAATAACGCCAGGAAAAGCCGCTCCTTAAACGTCGTCCGGTTAGAGCCCCAATTCGCCACAAACACCGACACCGGACGCACCACGATAATCAGCGCCGCCACAAAATAGAGCCCCTTCACCCAGACCGCCGCTAGCGCATCGATCCCTATCCGCCCCGAAAGCATCAGGAAAAGAAGCGAAATAATCAGGACCCGTAGGTTCTCCTTAAACTCCAAAATATGCCTTACCGAAACCCGGTCCTGATTCGCCAGCGCGATTCCTAAAACAGTCACCGTAAGGAGACCCGACTCATGCTGCAGTGCGTTCGAGGCCGCAAAACCCACTCCCACCAAGGCCAGAAAAAACATCGTCTCGAGGAAGTCCGGAATCAGATGCTTCGCCATCAAATACTGCGTCACCCTCGCCAAGCCCCAGCCAAAGCCCACCCCGATCACCAAAGTCTTCACCAAGGCCATCACCAAGTCACCCCAGCCCTGCCCTAAGCCACCACTCTGGATTGTCAAAAACACCAAAACCGCCAAAACCGCACCGATCGGATCCACCACAATCCCCTCCCACTTCACGATCGAGGCCATCTTCCGCCTCGGCTTAATCAGGCGCAACAGAGGAGCCACCACCGTAGGCCCCGTCACCACTAAGATCGCGCCCAGAAGCGCACAAATCGGCCACTCATACCCCAGCGTGAATCGTGCCGCCACCGCCGTGAGGCCAAAGGCGATCGCGACCGCCGTCGTGCACAACTTCAAAACCGGTGTCCCCGCCTCCTTCAGCTCAGAAAACTTCAACGTTAAACCACCCTCGAAGAGAATGATCGCCACAAAGAACCCCACCAAACTCAAAAGAGAAGCCTCATTCGCTAGGTAATTATCAATCCTAGTCCCCGTGACATGCGAAAGCGCAAAACCAAAAATCAGGAGTAACAGAATGGAAGGTAACTTCAACCGCCACGCTGACCATTGAGCCACGACACCAAGAAGCAAAAGGAAGGCAAGATAAGCAAGAAGACTCACCCCCAGAGGATGAGGCCGAATTCAGTAAGAGCCAAGCCCTGATGAGTTTCTTTAGTGCCGTAGCGCCGGCTTGACCGCACGGCCGATTTAGAGACGGTGAGTCGTCACTGATTTTCCGACCAAGTCCTCCAAGTGCGCGTGGTGGCTAAAAATGAGAACCTGGGTCTGTTTGCTGAGTTCTTGGAGGACTGGGATGAGGGCCTTGGTCCGCTCATCATCAAAGGTCATGAGGAGATCATCCAAGATGAGTGGGATGGGTGGGTGATTCTCCAAATGCAGTGAAATCGCAGCGAGGCGGAGGGCGAGGTAAAGTTGATCGGCGGTTCCTTCTGAGAGACCACTGGTGCTGACGGCCTCCCCTCCTGCGCGGATTGCGATGAGTTGGGGGTGATTCTTTTCATCCAGCTGGGCCGCCACGCGCTCGAAGGCTCCCGAGGTGAGGGCATTAAAAAATGATGACGTTTTTTCGACCATTGGGCCCTGCGTTTTTTTGCGGTAATCATCGACCTGTTGCTTCAAAAAATCGATGGCGTAGTGGAGCTGGCGGAAGCGCTCGGCATCTGCCACGACGGAGGCGAGGGCATCGGCCGAGGCCTGCTTATGTGCCGCGGCGAGGTCATTACTCTGCATCAGCTCCCCCTCACGGCGCAGGTGGCCATCGAGGCGACCTTTCGCAAGATCGCGCTCTTGCTGGAGATTCTCTTCGTCTTGATCGAGGGTCACCTTTTCTTCAGTGAGCGCCTCGGCATCTTCTCCTTCCAGCGTCTCCAAAAAATCAGGGAGAGGAGTGGCCCCGGCGAGATTTTGCAAAGCAGCCTTTTGATCCTCTAAACGAGTGAGGAGTGCGGTCCGGGTTTCAAGTTGGTGAATGACAGGCTCAAAGTTATCAGTGTCCGCTTGCTCGGCCAAAACCCGCAAGGCCGCGACATCTGCCTCGTGCGCGAATTGTGTTTTGGGAAAGGATTCGCGGAACTGATCTAGCTGACCTTGCAGAGTGTTCGCGCGGCCTTGATCGGTCAGCGCCTGATCATGGAGAGCGGTCAGCGCGGGCTCTGAGGCCTCGACTTTAAAACGATCACCAAGAGACTTTAGCAGCTTCTGATAACCTTCGACCGCGGCGCGGCGTGATTGAAAGTCGACGGCGATTTTGTGAAGACGGGCCCGCTCGTTGAGGGACTCTACCGCTGCTTTGGGCGGTAGGTCTGGCGAGATTTGCGTGCTCTGGCACACCTTGGCCCACGTCTTCTTTGCCGCGGCGAGTTCCTTTTCCAGCGTCTTTGCTTCCTGCGTAAGTTGCTCTTGTTCGATCTCATTTTTCGAGACCTGTTTTTGGATCAAGTTCCGTTCGCCTTGCTCTTGGTTCGCTTGATTTAAGGCGGTTTTGAGTGAACGATGGAGTTTTGAAAAATCATCTCCACCGAGGTCAGCGAGGAGGGCTTTTTCTTTTTTCTGCAGGGTCACAAGCGCGAGGTCGAGCGCCTCTTCTTCGGTGATTACCTCACAGAGCTTCTCCCAATCCTCGCGCCATTCGAGGAGCGCGACGGGCGAGAGACTGCGGGATTGGGGCTCCCAAGCAGATTCCCATTTTCCGAGGGCTTC
>JALZWJ010000338.1 GCA_023300065.1 Akkermansiaceae bacterium | reverse complement strand
TTTGACGACGGCTCAAGCGGGGTGAGGCGCGGTGGTCCCTTCTTTGATTAGAGGAAGAAGCGGTCGTCTTGTGGGTCCTTGCCACGGGTGTGGGTGACTTCGCCATTTGAGGCGAGGTGGACGAGGCAGTGGAAGACGTCTTCCGGGTCACCATCGATGGCGGTGGCGACTTCTGAGGCGGTTTTGTGCTCAGCGGTGAGGTTTCCGCGGACCTCATTCAGGAGGTCTAGGAAGACGGTGGCTGCGGCCTTGCCAGCTTCGACGCCGGGTTGGTGGTAAGCATTCACGTTCACGAGTGAGGCGTAGAGGGTGACGGTGCGCTCGAAGAGTGCGATGAGGTGGCCCAGGGTGCGGGCGCTGACTTCCTCGATCGAGATTAAGACGGAGTGGCGGCCATTGTCGTAAAGGGCGCTCCGTGTTCCGCGGAGGAAGCCTTGGAGGTAGTCTGCGGAGGTGTTTTCTCCCTCGACGGTGATGGAGTCACCGTCGCGGCCTTTGCGGACCTCGATGAAGGTGGCGAAGAAGTTGTGCAAGCCATCGCGCAGTTGCTGGACGTAGGCGTGTTGGTCAGTGGACCCTTTGTTCCCGTAAACGGCGAGGCCTTGGTTGACGAGATTGCCGTCTAAGTCCTCGGCCTTTCCGAGGGATTCCATGATGAGTTGCTGGAGATACTTTGAGAAGAGGACGAGGGAGTCTTTGTAGGGGAGGACGACCATGTCGCGGTCGCCTTTGCCATTACCTTCGTGATACCACGCGAGGGCCAGGCGCATCGCGGCATTTGTGGAGGCATCTGGGATGCGGGTTAGGTCATCCATTTCTTTGGCACCGGCGAGCATTTCTTCAAAGTCGATGTCTTGGAGAGCCATGGGGACGAGGCCTACGGTGGAGAGGATGGAGGTGCGGCCACCGACCCAGTCTTCCATGGGGAAGGTGGTGATGAAGCCCTCTGCCTTGGCGAATTGGTCGAGCTTAGAGCCTCCACCGGTCACGGCGATGGCGTGCTTTGCAAAGTCCAAGCCTGCTTCTTCATAGGCGTGCTTGGCCTCGATCATGCCATTACGAGTCTCTGGGGTTCCCCCGGATTTTGAGATGACGACGGCGAGGGTTTTGGAAAGGTCTGAGCCGATTTCTGCGATGTCCCGGTCCATTCCGGCAGGGTCGGTGTTGTCGAAGAAGTAGGGCTTAATTTCGCCGATTTGGCCGAGGGCGTCGTTGATGAGTTGTGGGCCGAGGGCAGATCCACCGATGCCGATGATGAGGATGTTTTTGAAAACGCCGCCGGAGGGTGGGGCGATTTCTCCGGTGGGGATCATGGAGGCGAATTCTTTGATCGCTTTAATGGGCTCGGTGATTTGTTTCCGGATTTCCTCGGTGGGAGCGAGGTCTGGGTTGCGCAACCAATAGTGACCGACCATGCGGCCTTCATCCGGATTGGCAATTTCGCCCGCTTCAAGTTTGACGAGATCGGCGAAGGCCTTTTCAACCTTCGACTGCATGGTGGCAGAGAAGTCATCCGCGATGTCCATGCGGGAGAGGTCGAGGCTGAACCCTAGATCAGGGTAGCGGAGGAGGTTTTTGGAGTATTTTTCGAAGGTCATGGTTTAGTAGGTAAGAATGGAGTGGACGTCAGGCTGGCCGAGTGCCTCGCGCCCTTTGAGGTCGGCGAGCTCGATCAAGAAAGAGATGCCTACGATGTCGGCATCGAGCGCTTTTAAGAGTTTAATGGAGGCGGCGGCGGTGCCACCTGTCGCGAGGAGGTCATCGACCAAAAGGATCTTCTCTCCCGGCTTAATGGCGTCGGCGTGGATTTCTACGACGTCTTCACCGTATTCGAGGCTGTAGGCCATCTGGTGGGTGGTCCATGGGAGTTTCCCTTTCTTACGAACGGGGACAAATCCGGCTCCCAAGATGTGCGCGACCCCGGCGGCGAAGATGAAGCCGCGGGCATCGATCCCTACCACTTTATCAATTTTAGTATCACCGGCAGTCGCGGCGAGGAGGTCTAGGGAGGCCTTGAAAAGATCAGGGTCACCTAGGATAGGAGTGATGTCTTTGAAAAGAATCCCGGGTTTCGGGAAGTCTGGAACATCACGGATGGCGGAATCGAGGTCGGAAGCGCTGCGCATGGGGAAGGGTAGTCGGAAATTGGATGAGGGCAAAACTCTTTGATTAGGATTTGTCTGAATCAAATCGAGGGGGCTGATTCCTTGCGCTGGTGGAGGACCTTGAAGGCACCCCCCGCGCCATCGTGATCATCACTTCCTAGGAACTCGGCCTGGGTGGTGAGGGCGATCGTTTTTAGCCCGAGCGCGGCCCCCCAATGGATGAGGTCTGGGAAGGAGACATCGAAGGTGAGGTCCTGCTTGCCGGGGTTTTGGTAGGCTTCTGGCGGGAGGAGGCGCATGTGATGTGCGTAGCCGCGCAGGGAGCCGAGCGGGCGGCGGTGGTAGACCTCCTGCGGGTCTCCGCCGTAGTCGATGGTGAGGACCTCGCCCCGTTTTAGGAGTGAGAGGTCGCTTTGAAACCACTTGGAGATGGACTGGGCCACCTCGAAACGGGCTGGGGGATGCGTGAAGAGGGTGGAGTCGGGGAGATCTGAGGGAGTTTGC
Source organism: Akkermansiaceae bacterium (assembly GCA_023300065.1). Lineage (GTDB taxonomy): Bacteria > Verrucomicrobiota > Verrucomicrobiia > Verrucomicrobiales > Akkermansiaceae > SW10. The sequence continues at coordinate 595 of JALZWJ010000338.1, read as the reverse complement.
CAAACTTCCTGATGGTGGGAATTGAGGAAAAGCTCTTGCAGCTGGCCGTTAAAGATCCGGACCGGGAAGGCATCGAAGAACTCGTTCGAGATGATGAGGGCGGTGCCATCGGTTTTCTGGAGCGCTTCTTTTAGAGTGGGGTGCCAAGTCCCTTTGTTTTTTTGCTGTTGGCGCTCGGCGAGGTGGGAGGAGATTTCCACGAAGTGGTAGTCCAGCCAGCGTCTCTTAAAGAAGGGGATGCTCTGCCGGATATCTTTGGCGAGGGTGCCATCGCCCGGGCCTAGCTCGATGATGGGGAGCGCTTGCCCGTGTTTTTTCCAATTCTCCTGAATCCAATCTGCGATTCGGCGCGCTAGGAGGTTGGTGAGCTTTGGGGTGGTGGTGAAGTCACCCCGGGCGCCGAGGATGGGGCGCGGGCTCGTGTAATATCCATGCGGTCCGTAAAGGGCCTGCGCCATGAAGTGGTCAAAGCGGATGAGCTCCTCTTTGGCGGGATCACAGAGATTTGAGGAGGTTGTCACAACCTTTGATGTCGAGCTTGCCGGAGGCGAGAATGGGGATGTTCTCGACCGGGATGATTTTCTTAGGACACCAG
>JALZWJ010000337.1 GCA_023300065.1 Akkermansiaceae bacterium | reverse complement strand
TATTTGTGTGTTCTCCAATTACGCCTGACTTTCCAATGAGTTCATTTGTCTTTTCTAACACGTCTCTAAAAAATCGCTTTAACTGCTCTGTTTCAAAAGCTTCATACCCTTCGTCTATTATTCTCGTAATGGATTTTGCTAGTCCTCGTTTATTTTGAATGCCTTTTATGTAGGTCGCAAAATCCCCATAGGTAACTTTATAATCATCTCCTAGCACAAAAATTATTCTATCCTTTTCGGCAAAGTTTTCGTTATAATTCCAAGATTTTTTAAAAATACTATCCGTTATAAAATTCGCAAAGAAAAGTTTAAAGCTATCATCGCCTTTAAAATCATATTTTTCTTTAATTCTATCATTTACAGCAGAAGTAACTATTTTTGATCTAGACCCTTCCCCTATCTTCTTTTCGAGAACTTCTTTTTGTTCTTCAAAAGTTTCTGTTTTGTGTTTCTGTTCTAATCGCAAAATATGCCATCCAAATTCTGTCTCAAACGGTTCCGAAAGATCTCCTGGTTTCTCTAGACCATACGCTAGCTCTTCAAATTTTTTGGACCCCCAACCCGTGCTGTTGTTTCCCCCATCTGCAATCCACATTTCGAGGAAGGTTGTGGGATCAAGATAGTCTCCGATCCATCCCGCAATACAGAGGTGAAAGTCGCCGTCGTATTGTTGTTGTAGGTAAGTGGTCCACTCGCGTTGCTCGATGCGGACTTGAATGCCGAGGTTATCCTTCCACATGGCTTGGAGTGTTTCGGCTTCTCTGACCGCTGATTCGGAGTTGGTGGTCAGGAGTTTGATTTCAGAGAATTTTGAATCGGTGGAGTAGCCGGATTCTTTTAGAAGTTCTTTGGCCTTGGCTGGGTCAAAGGCGATGACTCCCGCCGCTTCGTAGCTACCAAAGGGGGGGACGATCCCGGACGCAGGAGTTTGACCGCCGAGAAGAATCTTTTCGCAGATCGCTTCCTGATCGACGGCGAGAGCGAGTGCGCGGCGGAGCTTCGGGTTGCTGAGTGGGGAGTTCCGAGTGTTCACGCGGACGAAACGGACGCCCACGTAAGGTTCTTGGCGGAGTTCTTTTTTATACTTGTCCTTGGCCATCGGAATGAGCTCTGAGGGGACGGTGTAAGTGAGGTGGAGTTGGTCGTCTCCGAACATGCGGGTCTCGGTAAAGTAGTCCTTAATGGGGAGGTAGCGGATGCCTTCGAGCGAGACTTGATCAGCATCCCAATAGTTCTCGTTCTTTTCGACCTCTAAGAAGTGGTTGGTGCGCCATTCTTTAAGTTTGAATGGTCCATTCGAAACGATGTTTCCGGGGCGAGTCCAAGGAGAAGAAAAGGCCGTGTTTATTTCTCCATGACGAAGGACGATGTGTTTTGGAACAGGATACCAAGTGTAGTGTTTGGTGATTTCTGGAAGGAAGGGGACGGGGCCACGGAGATTGATCTTTAGTGTGAAGTCATCGACGGCGGTGACTCCGACTTGCGCTTTTTCCCAAAGGTTCGGTTTGCCAGCTTTGTGATGATCGATGAGCCGATCTAGCACAAGTTGGCGGATTTCTTCGGGAATCTGCGCGGTCCAGTTAAGGAGGTCGGTATTGGTTTTTAGGAATTCAAGTTGGGTTTGGTCGAGTTTGTCGATTCCCTGTGCATTCAGGAAGATGCGTTGTTCAGTCTCGTCAAGAGTGTTGAGGTCAACATCATCGGCTGTGATTTTGGCGAGATCGATGGATTGCCCCGCACTAAGATAAGGGCTGAGCCTTTTGAGTTCAGTCTCACCGAGTTTGGAAAACTCCTTCCCTTTGAAGTTATCGAGTTTTAGAGGTCGTTCACCCTTGAAGTTGGCTTGTTTGAGCGTTTCCCAAGAGATCGGGAAATCGGGATCATTCCCGCAGAGGATATGGCCGAAGTAGCTCCGGTTATAAGCTTCCCCGTTTTTGAGGAAGTAGAGCATTTCCGAGTATTTCGCGGGCCAGTTGGGGTCTGGTGAGAGGAGGCGTTTATAAGAGAAAACAAAGTCGTGAGCAGTGACGGGAACTCCATCGGACCATTTGGCCTTGGGGGTCAGATTGAAGATCCATTCGGTAGAGTCTTCATTTGGAGTCCATTTTCTAGCGGCTCCGGGGAGAGATGAGCTGTCCTTCCCGGGATCCTCGACGCAGAGTCCTTCAAAAAGGGACCTGATGATGTTGGACTCCATGACTCCTGAAACAAGGTGAGGGTCGAGCCCTTTAGGCTCACCACTGTTACCGACGATGAGAATATTTTGCTCATTCGCAATCTCGACATCTGATCGGTTCTCACAAGAAACCAAAGACAAGCTGGCGAGGGCTATAAAAGGTAGGGTCCGAAGCACGGAGAGATGGTGGACAAATCCGAGGAAAAGGGAATGAATTTTTCTATTCGGACACTTTGATTTGACAAGTGGGTGCGATTCGAAAGAGAACCCATTGCGTTTCACCTACGTTTTCTCCCGTATGAAAGTCTATTTCCTCCGCCGACTCCTCTTAGTTCCTTTGACCGTTCTGGGGGTGACTTTTTTAGTCTTTGCGATCACGCGGGTCATGCCAGGGAGCCCTTTAGAGCGGGAGTTGCAAGCCGCGGCAGCAGGAGCCACTGAGGGCGGCGGTGGTGGTGGAGGGAGCGGCAAGAGCGGCGCCCTCTCCGAGGAGCAGGTGGAGGCCTTCGAGCGGGAATACCTCTACGATAAAAATGTCGGTGTGGCTTATTTAACCTGGCTGGGATTCTACCCGCGGGAGCGACTTTATAGTGAGGCGGAATTTAAACCGGCGACAAAGGGGGAGCAAGTGAGTGAGGAGACGATCGGGGGGAGTTTTGTGGAGGACCCGAAGAGCGAGGTGCTCATCAGTTTGGCTGGAACTGGGCGGCCAGTGGTGGCGAAGCGGGATGGCGAGACTCTTTTATGGGCACGCTATGCCGAGCGCACCAAGCCGAGGTCTGACTGGCAGGATGTGACCGAGGATGGGTGGGAGCTGCGCTATGAGACTGCCGCGGAACGGTTCGAAGCTCATTTAAAGCGTGAGAAAGGGGAGACAAAGCGCACGGTTGATAACTACCTCCCACGAGCGATCCTCTTTAAGTCCCGCATCTCAGGACTGGTTCAAGGAGACATGGGGAAGTCCTCCGTCTTTGGCGAACCGGTGAGCGATCTCATTCTCTCGCGCATGCCAGTGGCGCTCTACTTCGGTATCCTGACTACGATTTTGACTTACGGGATCTGTCTCCCTTTGGGCATTCTAAAGGCCATTAAACACCGCACTCCTTTGGATAATATCAGCTCGGTGTTTATCTTTGTTGGTTATGCCGTGCCGGGATTCGCGCTTGGAGCTCTACTGCTCGTTTACGTAGGTGCCTCGAGGCCGATTTTTCCCATGGTCGGGCTGGTATCGCAGGATTTTGAGTCGATGAGCGCCTTTAGTCAGATTAAGGACTTAGCGTGGCATACCGTTCTTCCGCTGCTTTCTTACGTGGTGGGATCCTTTGCTTTCATGACGATGATGATGAAAAACAACCTCATGGATAATCTCGCCGCCGACTATGTGCGCACTGCGGTGGCGAAGGGGGTGAGCTTTAATCGTGCGGTCTTCCGCCACGCCTTCAGAAATTCTTTCATCCCGATCGCGACGAGCCTTGGTTCACTCATCACGATGATCGTGGGCGGTAGCCTTTTGATCGAAACCGTCTTCGATATCCAAGGCTTCGGCCTCCTCCAATTTCGCGCCATCACTGGTCCTGACCAAATGCTCATCATGGGCACCCTGACCGTGGCCTCCTTCCTCATGATCATGGGGAATATTCTCTCTGACATCATCGTCGCCCTGATTGATCCCCGGGTGAAGTTCCAATAGGTCATGAAACTTTTCATTGGTATTTTCCTCATCGTAGCGGCCCTCGTGAGTGTGGTCGCAGATTATTTTGGTTTTAAATTACCCAGCATCAGCTGGGGGTATAATTTTGCGGAAGCGGCGGGATCGTTAAATTTCCCTCTGGCATCTCTGAACTGGCTCGCGAAATCAGCGGGCGAGATCACGGCCGTGATTCTAATCCTCATCGGGGCTTGGCTCGTTTACAGCAAACTCACCAGTGGACCTCCGAATCCTGTCACGGTGCGGAAGATTCAGCGCTTTAAAGAGATCAAGCGGGGATACTATTCTTTCCTGATTTTGTTGGGTCTTGGTGGGCTTGCCGCGCTCGATCAACTCATTGTGGGAAAGGAAGCCTTGGCTGTTAAACACGGGGGGGAATGGCATTTCCCCGCCTTTACAAAGGATCTCGAAAAGAATCGTGATTTGGGTCTGATGACGGAGGGCGCTGCGGACTTAGAGCCGGACTACCGGGAGCTCAAAAAAACCTTCAAAGCCTCTGGCTCGGGCACCGTCATCCTCCCGCTGTGGCCCTACAACCCGACTCGCGACATCATCGATGCACTCGCGAAAGAGGTCGATCCCAAGGCGTCCAAATACAGTGGGCTTGGAACGCGCCTCTGGGACCCAGAGCGGCCGGCCGATCGCCACCTCCGTTACACCTATCGTAAGGGGATTCGGAATGGTGACGCACAGGGCTGGAACACTAACAATGACCGCGTTTATAAGGTGAAGTATCGGGATGGCGTCATTGTCCCGGGTTCGGAGGAATGGGAAGGGGAAGGCGAGCTTGCCGACTTTCTGAAGCAGACTGATGAGCAAGAATATGACGTCAGCTACCCGCCGTCTGAACCTCAATGGGCTCATCCTCTGGGGACAACTTCACAAGGAGATGATGTCATCGCGTATCTCTACGGTGGCTTGCAGGTGAATTTCCAAGCCGCTCTCATTTACGTGCCTTTCGTCTACCTGATTGGCATCACGGTAGGGCTCTTGATGGGGTATTTCGGCGGTTGGTTTGATCTCGTGGTGCAGCGGTTGATCGAGATTCTTTCGAACATCCCTTTCCTCTTTCTCGTCATTATCATCACCCTCGGAGTGCCTCCTCAGTACAAAGAAAAAATCGGGCTCTATCTCATCCTTGGGATTCTCGTGATCTTTGGTTGGATGGGCATGACCTACCTCATGCGGACCTCTGCTTTGAAGGAAAAGGCACGCGACTACATTGCCGCCAGCCGGGTCATCGGCGCGGGGGTTCCTCGGATCCTCTTCCGGCACCTCCTGCCAAATTCCGTTGCGATTTTGGTCACCCTCATCCCTTTTTCGGTCTCTGGATTGGTCCTCTCGCTTACCGCGCTGGATTATCTTGGCTTCGGCCTCCCAGATCAATATGCGAGCTGGGGTAAGCTCCTGAAGGATGGCTTAAGCTCCTTATCCACGCCTCTCTTGGTGAGTTCAGCCTTCTTCTGCCTCGTCACGATGCTTGTCCTCGTGACCTTCGTAGGGGAGGCGATTCGTGAGGCCTTCGACCCTAAGAAATACACCTATTACCGTTAAGATTTTATGCGCTGGTTCCTTCTTGTTTTTCCGCTCTTTCTCTTTTCCTGTCAGAAGGATGAAGACCCGTATGTGGGGGGCTTAGGGTTCGATGAATTCTACCCCACTTATAACGACTACAATAAAACGTGGTGTCAGGGGAAGCTGAGCGAAGCTCGCCAGGAATTAGCGAAAGCGGCCCCAGATTCTGAAGCAGCGAAGGATGCTGAAAAAATCATCACACGCTTCGAGCGCCGGATTGGTCTTGGCGATTACTTTAATTTCAAAACCAGCGCAGATGTCCCGGTGGACCTCGTCTGGGAAGATGGTCTGGATCAGCCTGAGGACTCAGATCCTGCTGCCGTCAAGGGTGGTGCTTTCCGCTACTTCGTCTCCAGCTACCCTCCAACCCTCCGCCCCTTTGGAGCTTCCTCAAACAGCGGCATGCGGGGTGAGCTTTACGATCATGTGCAGCTCGGATTGGTCGCATTGAATCGGCTCAATAGCTCCGTCATTCCCGGAGTCGCAAAACAGTGGGCGCCGAGTAAAGATAAGCGGACGTGGTATTTTAAATTACATGAGGACGCCACGTACTCGGATGGCTTGAAAGTGAAGGCCCGGGATTTTGCGGTCGCCTTCTACCTGCGCCTTTCGGACTACGGGGGCTCTTCTTTTTATAAGCAATATCTTCGTGAGGAAGTGGCGCAGCTGAGTGTTTATGACGATCATACTCTCTCGATGACTTTCCCTGAAGCCGCGACTGAGTTGGGCATGTTAAATAAGATGGGCACTTTCGCTCCGTCACCGCCTCATTTTTATGAGGAATTTGGGCCGGACTACGAGGAGCGTTATAACTGGAAACACCAGCCGACCACCGGGCCTTATTACGTTCGTGATGAAGATATCGACAAGGGTGTCTCTATCACCCTGACCCGTAAAAAGGATTGGTGGGGGAATGATAAGAAGTTTTACCGCTACCGTTATAACCCAGACAAAATCGTTTGGAGAGTGATCCGTGATGTCAATAAAGGCTTCGAGCTTTTCCGAGCTGGGCAGCTTGATCTGGCCATGGTTTCAGGTCCCCAGTCTTGGTATGAGAAGACGGAAATCCCAAAGGTCTACGATGGCTACATCGAGCGCCACTGGTGGTATAATGACTTTCCACGTCCGCAGTTTGGCGTGGAGATGAACCTCGATCGGGCCAAATTAAAGGACCTTAATGTCCGCCTCGGATTAGCCCATTCCTTTAATTATGAAAAAGTCATCAAAGTACAATTTTGGGGGGATTACAACCGCCTGCCAGGCTTTGTCGATGGCTTTGGAGACTTTGTGAATCCGAACGTTAAGGCGTGGCCGTTTGATCCGCAGAAGGCGCGAGAGTATTTTGCAAAAGCAGGATTCACGCAAGAGGGGAGCGATGGAATTTTAGAGAAGGAAGATGGCACCAAGTTAGAGTTCACCCTCAGTCACTACGCGATCAAGACCTATTTAGACTTGATGTCTATTCTGAAGAATGAGGCACGAAGCGCGGGAGTCGATCTCATTTTGGACAGCAGTGATCCCAGCATTATCTTTACGAAAGCGATGGATAA
>JALZWJ010000336.1 GCA_023300065.1 Akkermansiaceae bacterium | reverse complement strand
CGCGCGCGCGGATTTTTATGCCGGGAGACTGGCGCGCCTGGGGCGGTGGTCGAAGCGGGCAAAGGTGGTCCTCCCGTTATTGCAGAAATTTTTAGGACGCTAAGCTATGAGTCAAGAACGAGCTTGGTATGTGCTGCGAACGCAGTTGAAGCGGGAAAAATTAGCGGCGGCGCACTTACGGCAATTGGAGGGAGTGGAGGCTTTTTTACCACGGCTGAGGTATCAGAAGACGACGAGGCGGGGGCGGGTTTGGTGGGTGGAGCCCTTGTTTCCGGGATACCTTTTGGCGAAGTTTTCGCTAGAGGAAATGGGGAGGGTGGTGACCTATTCGCCGGGGGTGAGCCGGATCATCAGCTTTGGAAATGATGTGCCAGAGGTGCCGGAGAAATTTGTGGAGGGCTTGAAGGCTCAAGTGGCAAAGCTGGAATGTGAGGATGACGAGATCGTCGTGAACTGGAAAGTTGATCTGGGTGATGAGGTGGAAGTAGCCGATGGACCGTTCAAGGGAATGGAGGGGCAGGTGGTAGAGGTGCGGCCGGGATCGGAGAGAGTGAGTTTGTTGCTGGAGTTTTTGGGTGAAGAGAAACCTGTGGAAGTGAGTTTGTTCAATTTAATCCTGGCAAATCCGGATATTCCTGAGGATTGGAAGGGTGTTTAGTTAAGCCCCTTAAATTAGTTCATTTCGAATTGAACTCATGATAAATCTGTGGTTGACTGTCCGCCAACGAGTTGATGCCCCGCAACAACCCAAAATCTCCGCTCCTTCTTTTCCACGGTTTTGTTCTCTCAGAAGAATGATCGACCAAGGGCGGTAGCGTGGAAGCTAGTTTTTAAATCATGAAAATCTTTATCGCAGGACATCGTGGAATGGTCGGATCGGCCTTGGTCCGTGAAGCCGAAAAACGGGGTGGATTTGAAATCCTGACCGCGACCCGTCAAGAGCTCGACCTTCTGAACCAAGAAGCGTGTCATCAATGGTTAGCTAAGCATCAACCGGATCAAGTAATCATCGCAGCTGCGAAGGTAGGAGGCATTCATGCGAATTCAACTTATCCGGCTGAGTTTATTTACGAGAATCTCGTGATCGCGTCCAATCTCATCGAAGGCTGTAGATTGGCGGATGTGAGCCGCGTCCTCTTCCTAGGAAGCTCGTGCATCTACCCGAAGATGGCACCACAGCCGATGCCTGAAGATTGCCTTTTGACCAGCCCACTGGAGGTGACCAATGAGGCCTACGCCATCGCTAAGATCGCGGGTCTCAAAATGTGCCAACACTACCGCGCGCAATACGGCCTCATGTATCACTCGGCAATGCCGACCAATCTCTACGGCCCTGGTGATAACTACCACCCCGAAAACTCCCACGTGATTCCGGCACTCATCCGTCGCTTCCACGAAGCGAAGGAGCGCGGGGACAAGGAAGTGCAAATCTGGGGAAGCGGAACACCACGGAGGGAATTCCTCCACGTCGATGATCTGGCCGAAGCGTGCTTCCATCTCCTCGACCATGATAATCCACCCGATTGGGTGAATCTGGGCGTTGGTGAAGATGTTACGATCCTTGGCCTCGCACAGCTCGTCGCCAAGACCGTAGGCTTCCAGGGTGAAATCACCACCGACCCCAGCAAGCCCGATGGCACTCCCCGCAAGCTGCTCGATGTGTCCCTGCTTAATGAAGCTGGCTTCTCTGCCAAGATCGCTTTCGCCGATGGACTGGCCGGAGCCTACCAAGACTTCCTCGCAACTCTCGATCAGGGCACGGCCCGACTCTAACTTACCAATCTCCCTATGAAAAAAGCACTGATTACAGGCATCACTGGCCAAGATGGATCTTATCTTGCCGAGTTTCTTCTAGAAAAAGGCTATGAAGTTCATGGCATTAAACGCCGTGCATCGTCTTTCAATACAGAACGCGTTGATCATATTTATGAAGATCCACATGTTGAGAGCGCCCGCTTCAAACTCCACTACGGTGACCTTACTGACACGTCTAACCTGACTCGCATCATCAGTGAGGTTCAGCCGGATGAGGTCTACAACCTTGGCGCGCAGTCACACGTCGCGGTCTCCTTTGAATCTCCAGAATACACGGCAGATGTCGACGCGATCGGCGCCCTCCGCTTATTGGAAGCAATCCGCTTTCTCGGCCTAGAGAAAAAGACCCGCTTTTACCAAGCGTCAACCTCAGAGCTTTACGGCTTAGTTCAGGAAACTCCTCAGACGGAAACCACTCCCTTCTACCCACGTTCGCCCTACGCCGCGGCTAAGATGTATGCTTACTGGATCACCGTGAACTACCGTGAGTCCTACGGAATGTATGCTTGTAATGGCATCCTCTTCAACCACGAGTCCCCACGCCGTGGTGAGACCTTCGTGACCCGCAAAATCACCCGCGCGTTCGCAAATATCTCCCAGGGCCTCGAGAAATGTCTCTTCCTCGGTAACATGGATGCGCTTCGCGATTGGGGCCACGCTAAGGACTACGTCCGCATGCAGTGGATGATGCTCCAACAAGAAACTGCTGATGACTTCGTGATCGCGACCGGCAAACAAATTGCGGTGCGTGAATTCGTAAGCATGTCAGCTCAAGAAGCGGGAATCACTCTTGAGTTCACTGGCGGGGGAGTCGATGAAATCGCGACCGTAACCGCTGTCGATTTAGAAAAAGCCCCTGAAGTTAGAGTTGGCGATATCATCGTAAAAGTGGACCCACGTTACTTCCGCCCAGCTGAGGTCGAGACCCTGTTAGGTGACCCTACCAAAGCAAAAGAACTCCTCGGTTGGGTTCCAGAAATCACCGTTGAAGAAATGTGCGCAGAGATGGTCGCACATGATCTAGAAAAAGCGAAGCAACACGCCCTCCTCAAGAAGCACGGTCACCATGTTTCCGTCGCAACCGAAGGCTAAAAAACATGGCAATGAATTCTCCTCAAACTCGCCCAGTCATTGGATTTCCGGTGGCAGTTACTTCTTACGCGGATGCGACGCATTGGTGCCAGAAAGCGGCGGGATCAGGAGATCGAGCCTACGCCGTGAGTGCTGCGAATACCCATCTGCTTTCACATGCGAGGCATGATGAAGACTATGGGAAAGTGATGCGACGTTTCGATCTCATTTGTCCTGATGGAATGCCTCTCGTCTGGACTTTAAATGCTCAACTTCCAGAAGCAGAAAAGCTGACAGACCGAGTTTATGGCCCTTCTCTTATGCTAGAGCTGCTAAAATCGACTGAGGGCGCGAGTGACCAAGCCCACTTCTTTCTAGGAGGTTCTCAGAGCACTCTTGATAAACTCAAAGAACGTTTTTCGGCAAATCATGTTGCCGGAATCTATTCACCTCCTTTTGGAGAGTGGCCAGAGGACGAGCACCAGAAAATCAAAGACCTTATTCGAGAATCTCGAGCTAAGTATGTTTGGGTCGGCTTAGGTTGTCCCAAACAGGAAACTTGGATTGCCAATCATCTCGATAGCCTTCCGCCCGCAGTTTACTTTGGGATTGGAGCAGCCTTTGCCTTTCACGCAGGCGATGTAAAACAGGCACCAGTTCTCGTTCAAAAGCTTGGTATGGAATGGCTCTATCGCTTGTGCGCCGAACCACGCCGCCTCTTTAAGCGATACGCTGTCCACAACAGTCTCTTCCTCTACTATTCACTAAAGGATCATGTCACAGGATAATATCCATACCCAGTTCCACCGCTTCGTTGCGCCTGCTGAAAAGGAAATTTTGCTAGGCCAAAAAGGAATTGTTCTTTGGATGTATGGGCTCAGTGGCGCTGGGAAATCCACGATCGCAGCTAAAGTTGAGCGCGAGCTTCATGAATCAGGGCGTTTTGTTGTCATCCTTGATGGCGATAACTTCCGCC
>JALZWJ010000335.1 GCA_023300065.1 Akkermansiaceae bacterium | reverse complement strand
GGAATACCGACTGACCTCTGACAATGATGTGAAGCGGGAGCTGGCTCACAAAATCCAGCAACAGGTCTATGAGAAATGCGTTTTCATTCCCGGTTGGAAGCGGGACTTTGAACGAGTGGCATGCTGGCGCTGGTTGCGTTGGCCGGACACTGAGTCCGTAAAGTTTTGCCCGCCTATCGTCTCCTATCCGTATGAGCATTACAGCTTCTGGATCGATACCGAAATGCAGGAAGAAACGCTGGAGGCAATGCGCTCTGGCGAGACCTTCCCCGAAGTTCAAAACGTGGTGGAGGATTACCGAAAGTAATGAGTAGCTTACTAGATATCAAAGGGCTGGTCACCAGCTTCGACACTGATTCCGGCCCCGTGCGCGCGGTCGATGGGGTCTCGTTCTCGGTAGAGAAGGGGAAGACGGTTGGCGTGGTTGGTGAGTCCGGCTGCGGGAAAACCGTCACCGCGATGTCCATCATCGACCTCTTGCCGAAGCCCTCTGGAAATGTCCTCGAGGGTGAAATTAATTTCAAAGGCCGCGATCTCCGGAACGTCAGTAATGAGGAGATGCGCAAGATCCGCGGAGGCGAGATCGGGGTCATCTTTCAAGAGCCCATGGCGGCGCTCAATCCCGTGCATCGCATCGGGAAGCAGCTCGTCGAGATTCTCGGAATTCATGAAAATCTGTCGGCGCGTGCCGCTTTGCAGAAGGCGGTGCAGTTGCTGGATGCGGTCGGTATCCCAGCGCCTGAAAAAAGGATTTCAAGCTACCCGCATGAACTCTCCGGCGGAATGCGGCAGCGCGTCATGATCGCGATCGCCTTAGCCTGCGAGCCGGATCTCCTTATCGCAGATGAGCCGACGACGGCACTGGATGTCACGGTGCAGGCTCAGATCTTGGAACTGATCGAATCCATGCAGCAGAAGCTCGGCATGGCTGTTTTAATGATCACCCACGACCTTGGCGTGATCGCTCAGAACTGCGATGAAGTGGTGGTGATGTATGCCGGCCGGGTGGTAGAACGCGCGCCGGTTGGCTCGATCTTCGCCAACCCCCGCCACGCTTATACGAAGGGGCTTTTAAGTTCCATCCCGCGCATCGATAGCGAGCGTAAGAGCGTCCTTACCACGATTCCTGGGCAGGTTGCTTCCATCCAGGATTTTGTCGCAGGTTGCCGCTTTTGCCAACGCATGGAGCGGCACGATGTACTCGCCCCCAGCCACCGTCCTGAGTTCCGCGAGATCGCTCCCGGCCACTGGGTCGAAACCTGTCCCCAATGTTTCCTAGCATGAATGAAGACACCGCCACTCCGCTCTTAAAGATTGAGAACCTACGTCAGCACTTCCCCATCAGGGGTGGGGTTATGATGCGCCAGATTGCCGCGGTGAAAGCCGTGGATGGCGTGAGCTTTGAGATTGGAGTAGGGGAGACCCTTGGCCTTGTCGGTGAGTCCGGCTGTGGAAAATCAACTTTGGGGAAAGCGGCTGTTAGATTGCTGGATCCCACGAGCGGACAAATCAGTTTTAAAGGACACGATATCACCCATATGAAACAGGGTAAGATTCGCCCATTTCGTCAGGACTTCCAAATGGTTTTCCAAGATCCCGCAGAATCGCTCGATGCCCGAATGGCGGTGGGAGAATTAGTCGCGGAGCCGCTTATTATTCAAGGGATCGGGAATCGAGCCTCCCGTCAGGCACGGGTCGCCGAGCTTCTGGAGCGGGTCGGACTTCCTCAGAATGCGGCCGGTAAATTCCCTTTCGAGTTCTCCGGTGGCCAACGTCAACGTATCGGGATCGCTCGCGCCCTTGCGCTGAATCCGGAACTCCTCGTTCTCGACGAACCGGTTTCGGCGCTTGATGTATCGGTTCAGTCACAGGTTATGAATCTCCTCCTCGAATTACAGCGAGATTTTAACATGTCCTACCTCTTCATCGCGCATGACCTTGCGGTGGTAAAACACATGAGCGACCGCATCGCGGTGATGTATCTCGGCAAAATCGTGGAGCTGGCTCCGGCAGATGAGATTTATCGCAATCCCCGCCACGCATACACAAAGGCTCTTTTATCAGCGATTCCCAGCCCAGACCCAACCGCTAAGAAAGAGCGCGTGGTTCTGGAAGGGGATGTCCCTAGCCCGATCGATCCTCCCGCTGGCTGTGCTTTTGGGCACCGTGTGAATCATCCTCGCTATGAGGAGAGCATCGGCCTCGACCTTCCGTTTACGGAAGTGGCGCCCGGACATTGGGTTCAACAGTGCCCGTGCTGCTGTGATTAAGGCTTACTTGATCAGTTGATCGACGCAAAACTTGGACCAAGTTTCTAAGGTCGGGTAGAGCGAGTCTTTGAGATTTGCCGTAGATTGGAAGGCGAGGTTAGCCAATGCGTCTTCGCCAGATTCCACCATAGTGTTCTCTAGTTCGAAGAGGTGCACCACTCCGAGGTGAACTTTGCCAACCTCATTGCTGTCATCGTTTAAGAGGGCCACGATTTTATTTTTGTGGCCGCCGGAGATCAGCAATTCTTCGTCGATTTCCCGCTCAACTCCAGCGAGGTAAGTTTCGCGCCCCAGTGGGTCAGCACGCTCATCGACTGGGTTAATATGTCCACCGATCCCGATAGATCCCTGCGCATGGAGACGGCTTTCACCTCCGCTTTTACCACGGGTGTAGTGCAGGTATTGTCCCTGATGGTGAAAGAGGGCGTAGGGGATGATTTGCTTGAAAGAAGGATCTTCCTCGGCCTTACCCCGCTCCATGAAGAAGTTGTTCGCTGGATCTAGAATTGCCTCCAGATACCGAACCACATCGGTCTCGATTCCTTGGAAGGAACCGAGTTTGTCAAAAAGCTCACGGGGGATCACGAGGATCTCTTCACCTTTATAATCGCGCATGTGCGAATTCTGGCAGGAGAGGTGGGGAGTGTCCATGATTAGGCAGTTCTTTTCGAATGTCGGGCCGCTGAAGATCTTGCCAGTTAGATCAGAGACGCTATTTTGAAGGGGTGATGGATTTTCGCACTTACTCTGTGTTCGCTGCCGCAGCTCTTTCTTTCTCGCTCTCTTCTTGTTTAGAGGAAGAAGGCGAGGTGATCGTTCATCTTGAGGATAAGCTAGATGGGCAAGCCTATGATTTAGATCGAGTCCGAGAGTATATCGGGGCAGAAGAAGCAAAGTTGGCCCGCTTTGAGGAGGCGGCAGCCAATCAGATAGAGATCGAAAAATTGACAGCAATTTTGGTCGAGGTTCAGAAAGTCCAGAAGGCGGCCGAGGCTGAGAATATGGAACTCTCAGATCAAATCAGCTTAACGAACTTGGAATTGTCCCAGTATCAAGATCAGCATTACGCACAGATACGGCGGCAGAGTGTGGGGAAGAATATTGATCTGTCTGAGACAAAGGGTGATGCTTTCAAAGCGGCTCGTATCTTATCGATCACACCACTCAGTCTCCGTGTCGTGATCTCTTCAGGCCCTCAGTCGGTTCCTCTGGCAGAGTTACCTAGCTCTGTCCGTGAAAGGCTGGGTATGAGTGAGAAGCATGCTGAGGTCATCCGCGCTAAAAGAGCTGCGAATGCTCTGGCGCGATCTGAAAAGTGGGCCGAATGGAAAGCGACCCAAGGTAAGCGCGATAAGGAAAATGCGATGACCGAGATCGAGAATGAAATCAAGGAGAAGAGGGTGGAGATCGATGCCCTCAAGGAGGCTATTAATTTAAGGATGCAACAAATGACGGCTTGGAAGTCGAAGGCCTCGGGGTTTGAGACACGCGCCTTCGAAACCCAGCAGCGGGGGAAATCTTCTAAATCTTGGCTGAAGCGCTCTGACCTAGCCCGCGACAAGGCCGAAGAACTCGCCGACTTGAACAGGCATGATTGGACCATTGTGGCCCGGCTCAAGGCGCAGACCGCAGAGCTGAAAAAGATGGGCGGCTTCTAGCTTTAGTGCGCTAGCGACTGTCTCACAAAGTCTGCGACCTTCGCCAAATCACCCTCAGAGGCCCAGACTTGGCGCAGGAAATCTGCGGGGCAAATGTCACCATTTGCGCGGAGGAATCTCCGGTCACCACCGCAACCAAACATGAGATCAGGGTGGAGTTCTCCCTTTAATTTTGCCACCGCTTTCTCGGTGATGCGTGGCAGATAGGGGAGGCCTTGGAAATCGGCCTCGCGGGATGGGATGTCATCTTTTGTGATCTGAGTTTGGCTCGCTTGCCCGTGCTGCACGACGAGGAAATGATCCCTCCGCGCAGCAGCGACGAGGAGCGCGGTGGATTCGCTGGGTTCATTACTGTCGCCGAGATCCTCGACAAAATCAAAGAGCTCACGTGGCTTGTATCCGATGGAGGATAGGAAGGTTAGGTCTTCGGGCGTGTAGTAGCTCATGAAGTCCGTGTTGCCGGCTTGATAGCGAGTGTCATGGCTTCTGAAATGGGTGTCCTAGACATACCAGAAAGCAAGATTGTTAAGAAGTGATTTGGCTGCTGCAAGCTGATCACCTGAGAGAAGGGCGAGACCTCCGCCTCTTTTCATGTTCTTTCCGGTAGCAACAAGTGCGTCACGGGTGTTTTTTCTGACTAATGCCCAAGAGTCACTCAATGTGTCTGGGACGTGGCCGCCAGTAAGAAAATTAGTCCAAGATTTCCGTTCATTTTTTAATACATCAATGTCGGTGATCGATGCCGCAGGAATTCCCAGAGATCTCAAAGGAGCCGTGATCGCTCCCAGTTGATCTTTTCCGTTGGAATTCAAAAAGAGGCAATTTGGAATGCCCCGATGGTCTCCTGCCTCTACTAAGCGATGATTGATTTCCTGATAGAAAGCCCTGTCGGAATCAGCTTCCGTCACCACAACGGCTTCATGAACAACGGCA
>JALZWJ010000334.1 GCA_023300065.1 Akkermansiaceae bacterium | reverse complement strand
GGCGGTGGTGCTGGGCGGGGTGCCATCGACGGTGTAGCGGATGGAGGCATTTGGGGTGGCGGTGGTGATCTCGACGTTAATGGCGGCGTCATAGAAGCCACGGTCGATGCTGAAGCTGGTGTCCTCGACAAAGCCGAGAAGGCTGGCGGAGTTTGCCGAGCCGGGAGTGGGCGTGAGGTGGAAGCCGGTTCCGAATGAGATGTCTGAGCGTTGCTCGGGGAGGTCGATGAATTCGGTCGCGATGGTGGTGCCATCGGGCTTTACAAGGGCGAGGTAGCCGCCGCTGCTGGATTGGAGGCGGAAGTTGGTGTGAGGTGGGATTGTGGTGAGGTCTTTTCCAGAAGCGAAGATGCCAGTGTAGCCCCCACTGGCAAGTTCCAGGACAGGGAATTGCCACATGGTGAGGTTGGTGGGGTCATCGGTGAGATACCAGCCGCCGAGGTCGCCGCTGACGCCAGAGGTGTTTTGGATCTCGATCCAGTCTGAGTGGTCACCATCTTCATCGACGATGTTGTCTCTATTATTAGCCAGGAATTCTGTGATGCTTGCATCGGTCAAGGTTGCTGCGAGCCCTAGGCAGGGCATGAGAAAAAAAGTTAACGAGAGTTTGAGCAACATAATCTACCTTAACCTATTCGTGGGCAAGAGTTCGACAAGTTCTAAAAATTGCGCTCGCTAAGCGACCTAGGGTAGAGAATATGGATTTTACGATCAATGAACTGGCTTGATACGCTCCTTAGTCTGCCTGTGATTTGCAAATTTTTGCAGAGCAAGGAATGGAGCCGTGATTTCCCTTCCCAGTATCTGGCGCGTGGGCGCCGACTTTCGGAAGGAGGAATGGTGTTGGACATCGATCATTTCATCGGGAGCCAATCGGGATTTGTGGGGACAGCTCGGGTGCAGGGGACGCGTCCGCAGCCGTATAAGGTGAGCTTGAGTGGTAAGTATGACCGAGCTGAGTGGATTTTTTGGGGGAGTTGCACCTGCCCGGTAAGTGAGGATTGTAAACACGTGGCGGCCTTTGTCTTTGATCTGCAGAAGGCGATCGTGGGGGCGGAGGCGGAGGGGGATGGTTTGTCGGAGCATGAGCGTTGGCTCTCGGCGCTCTCGGAGGTGGTAGTCGCGGAGACACCGGTGAAAGTGGAGGAGCCAAAGCGGCGTACGATGGGGTTAGCTTTTCTGGTGACGCCTCGTGATGACGGGCTTTTGCAGGTGGGCTTTGCAAAGATCGGTTATCCGGTGAATCGACCGCCGCAGGTTGAGAATCCGAATTTTAGTCCGAGCTCGAGTGGGCGGCTCCCGGGGTATTTTCAGGAGGGGGACCGGGAGTTGGTTTATGCGTTGGAAGAGCGGCTTCCAAATGCCCCTGATACGGATTTTCATTGGTATGAGGTCCGGGTGTTGAAGGGGGCTTATGCGGCGAATTTGCTGCCGGATCTTTTTGAGTCGGGGCGGCTTTTGTTCGAGCCGCAAGTGGGTCTGAAGGGGACGCCTGTGCCGCCGGCGCTGAGTGAGGGGAAGGCGGTCACGCTGGGGGCGTGTTGGGAGGTTTCTAAATCTGGGGATCATACTCCGGCGATCGGGTTACCGTCGCCGGGTTCGCTTTTGCTCGAGGTCGATGGCCCCTATTATCTCGATCCCGAATCTCATGTGATGGGGGTGGTAAAATTAAAGGCGGGGCAGTCGTTAGAATTCCTCCGGCTCTGGTTGGCGGGGCCGACGGTGGATGCGGAGACGGCGGTGCAGCTTTCAATCGGGATGGAGGGGCGGGGGATTCCCGTGACGGTGCCGAGGCCGGTTGTTTTAGAAGAGGAAGACTTGAACCATGATGGGCCAAAGCCGGTGCTGACTTTGGCACGCGAAGATCTGTTTCCAGAGAAAGCCTCGATCCCTTTTGTGGCGGTGACTCCGCCGTCTATTATTGGTCGGCTGTCCTTTCGTTATGCTGAGGAGGAGCTGGATGCTGGGGTGGAGATTCCCTCGGTGGCAAAGGTGGCGAGCGAGGGGCGACTCCTCGTGATCGAGCGGGACTTGGAGGCCGAGGTGGGATTCCGAGAAGAGTTAGAGGGAGTGGGGTTAAGGTTGATCCGCGATCTTTTTCGGAAGAGGGATGTTTCACAAGCTCACTTGGATCTTCTGGGGCAGGATGCGGAGCTGGAGGATTGGGACGTGGACTGGGCGACCTTTGTGGCTCAAGTCGCACCTGATCTGGAGCGTGCAGGGTGGGAGGTTCATTATGAGGAGAGCTTTGATCTTAAGATCACGGAAGCGGCAGAGATGTTTACGGCACTGAGCGGTGACCCAGGGCTGGGGATCGATTGGTTTCAGTTCGATACAGGGATCGTGACGACGGAGGGGCAGCGACAAAGTCTCATGAATTTGATCGCAAATTTCCTGAAGTCAGGGGCCCCGATTCCCGCTGATGATGAGCTGGATGACGATCAGCGCATGGTGGTGACAGATGAGTTGGGGAAGTCGTTTTTCAATCTCCCGGCGAAGCGGTTCTTCCGGATCGTGCGCTCGGTGCGCGATCTCTATAACCGTGAGGATGATGGTCTCCATAAGCTGCAAGCGGCGTGCCTTTGTGATGAGCTGGGGATGGATGACTCGCAGACTCTGGCGGATCTCCGCGCCCTCGGCGAGCAGCTGAAGAAAAAGGAGCAGCATATCCCAGTTACTCTTCCCAGAGCGATCAAGGCGGAGCTGCGGGACTACCAGAAGGATGGTTTTCAATGGCTGCAGTTCATGGCTAGGCACCACCTGCATGGGATTTTGGCAGATGATATGGGGCTGGGTAAGACGCTTCAGACCCTCGCGCACATCGCGGCTGAAATTGAGAATGAAAAGAGTGAAGGGCGGCCTTGTCTGGTGGTGGCTCCTACGAGTGTGGTTCCGAACTGGGAGGCGGAGGCGAAGAAATTCGCGCCAAGTCTTAAAGTCCTCGTACTGCATGGGTCGCAGAGGCAGAAGAATTTCAGGAAGATTAAAGAGAGTGACCTGGTGATTACTTCTTTTGCGTTACTACAGCGGGATGAGGTTGAACATCAGAAGAATGCCTACCATCTCGCGATTCTAGATGAGGCTCAATACATCAAGAATCCGCGCGCTAAGGTGTCTCAGGCAGCTTGTCGGTTAGAGGCTCGTCACCGGCTTTGTTTATCTGGCACTCCGATGGAGAATCATTTAGGGGAGCTTTGGTCGCTGACGCGCTTTCTCATGCCGGGGCTTTTGGGAGCCCAAGATGTCTTTAATAAGGCCTTCCGTCATCCTATTGAGCGGCAGAGCGATGAGGAGGCTCAGCGGTCGCTGAACTCCCGAGTGGGCCATCTCATTCTGCGGCGGACCAAAGATCAAGTCGCGCAGGAACTCCCGCCAAAGACCGAGATCATTCACCGGATTCCTCTGAACAAAGAGCAGCAGGAGATTTATGAAAGTGTGCGCTCTGCGATGGACTCGAAGGTGCGCGAGGCGATCGCCGATAAGGGGCTGGCTCGCTCTCAGATCATTGTGCTGGATGCTCTTTTACGGCTCCGCCAAATCTGTTGCCATCCATCACTGATCAAGACGGAACTGGCCAGCAAGGCGAAGAAGTCGGCGAAGTTAGACTTCCTCATCGAGTTACTAGAGACCTTGGTGGGAGAAGGGCGGCGGATTTTAATCTTCTCCCAGTTCACCACGATGCTCGCCATGATTGAGGAGCATTTAAAGAAAGAGAAAATCGAGTTCGTGAAGATCACGGGCGCGACGCGAAATCGCAAAACGCCGGTGGAGACCTTTCAGAAGGAGAAGACGCCCGTCTTCTTGATCTCCTTAAAAGCGGGTGGAACAGGGCTGAATCTTACCGCGGCTGATACCGTGATCCACTATGATCCGTGGTGGAATCCAGCTGCGGAGAATCAGGCGACTGACCGGGCCCACCGGATCGGGCAGACCAATCCTGTCTTTGTCCATAAGCTCATTTCTGAGGGGTCGATTGAGGAGAGAATTCTGGATCTACAGGAAAAGAAATCGAAGCTGGTCGAGGCTCTTCTTAGCGAGAAGACGAGTAAGCTCCGGTTGGACACGGAGACCTTAGAAGATCTCTTGGCTCCAATTGATGTTTAGAGTTCTTTTTTTATTTCTAATCTACAATTAGACGCTTCGTTAACCCGCAATTGGACGCTATCTTAATCTAAGATTAGACGGGGTGTTAATCAGCAATTAGACGCTAGACAAATCAGCAATTGGACGATAGGTTAATCCGCAGATGGACGCTGATTTTGAAGTTCCCTATTTCCCCCGTTCTCTTCGCCCTGTCTTGGATGAGGCGCTTTCTGATACCCGGGTGGTGGCGATTTTAGGGCCTCGGCAGTGTGGGAAAAGCACCTTCGCGATGCAGCACGAAGATGACCGTGCTTACATCACCCTAGATGACGACACCGTCCTGAAGGCCGTCTTGGCTGATCCGGTCGGTTACGTGAAGGCTCTGCCGAGTAAGGTCACGATCGATGAGATCCAGCACGCGCTGCCGCTAATCCGCGCGATTAAGATGGCGGTGGATCGGAATCAACGCCCGGGCCGATTCATCCTGACAGGGTCGGCGAATCTACTCACTCTGCCGAAGCTGGCGGAGTCCCTTGCGGGGCGGATGGAGATCATCAATCTGAACCCCTTCACGGAGTCCGAAAAAGAGCAGCTCCCGGGCGCTTTTTTGGAGCATCTCTTAGAGGGGAAATTCGAGCGTGAAGCGGTGGGCCAAGCGGCGGAGTTTCCGGCCGATGAGCTGCCTCGCCGGATGGTGATGGGAGGGTTCCCGGAGGTGCAGCGGCGCTCCCCCATGAGTGGGGCGCGGTGGCACCGGAACTACCTCACTACTTTGGTGGAGCGTGACATGCGTGACGTGGCGGAAATCCGTGACACGGGCGAGGTCACAAAACTTCTGGAGCTTCTCTCGCACCGGACTGCGGCGTTGCTGAATGTCACCAATCTCTCACGCGACCTGAAGGCGGACCGTGCCACGGTTGAAAAATACCTCGGGATTTTGGAGCGTCTTTTCCTCGTGCGGATGCTGCGGCCTTGGTCGAGTAATGAGAGCAAGCGGATGATCAAAACGCCCAAGATGCACTTTATCGACTCAGGGCTAGCGGCTTCGCTGAGTAAATTAAAGGTGGGGCATTGGAACTCTAAGAGGACGAACTTTGGGCACCTTTTGGAGAGCTTTGTGGTGCAGCAAATCATCGCGCAGGCGCAGTGGACCGATCCTTCCTTACGGTTCAGCCATTATCGGGATAAAGATCAAGTCGAGGTGGATCTAGTCATCGAAAGTGGCCAAGACGTCTGGGGCGTGGAGGTGAAGGCCTCCGAGAGCATCACCGAAAAAGACGGCGCGGGCTTACGGCGACTCGCCAAGCTGGCGGGGAAGAACTTCCGTGGGGGATTTCTCCTCTACAATGGCTCGATGACCTGGCCCCTCCCAAGCGATGACCGCTTCATGGCAGTGCCGATTTCCAAATTCTGGACGCTTTAGGTAAGACCGGACAACACCGCTCGACGAATCGGTGGGATGGTTTATATTGGGAGAGTTATGCAACGGCTCGTTCTGCTTTTCTCTCTTTCATTCGCTTTGCCGATTTTTTCGGCTCCGGTGATTTCGGAGTTTATGGCGTCGAATGAGACGACGCTGGCGGATGAGGATGGGGAGTTTTCGGACTGGATTGAGATCTTTAATCCTGATGCCGAGCCGGTTGATTTAGGGGGGTATTTTTTAACGGATGATGCCCTGACTTTAAATCGCTGGGTCTTGCCTTCTACGATTTTGCCGGCGGGGGAGTGGCTAGTCGTCTTTGCTTCGGGGAAAGATCGGGATGTGGGGGAGTTGCATGCCGATTTTAGGCTTACGGCGGCGGGTGAGTATCTTGCTTTGGTCGCGCCGGATGGGGTGAGTGTGCTTTCTGATTTTGGGGCCAATTACCCGCCGCAATTTGAGGACCAGAGTTACGGGGTAGGGAGCTTTGGGGTGGGGTATTTTGATGCTCCCACTCCGGGTGCTGTTAATTCTGCCGGACGGATTCCGGGCCCGCAATTCGGCGAGGTGCGGACCGGGGGTGAGCGGCCAGATCTGGGTGAAAATTTGATCATCACGGCGTCGGTCACAGGAGCGGAGGATGTGACTTTGTTTTACCGAGTGGGATTTGACTCGGAGCAGGCGGTGGCGATGGCGAGTGAAGACGGTGAAAATTTCTCGGTCACGATTCCGGGTGCGGGGGATGGCGCGTTGATCCGGTGGCGTTTTGTGGGGCAAGATGTGAATGGACGGGTCACGCGTGAGCCGTCTTTCCAAGATCCGGAGGACTCGCAGGAATACTATGGAGTTCCAGTTTTGAATCCTCTCGTAGAGTCAAATACAGAGGTCATGGAGTGGTTTATTTCTCCGCAGGATTTCACGCGATTGGACTCGTTTCAGGTGGTGCGCGCAGGGGTCTATTTTCTTGGGGAGTATTACGATAATGTTCGTTTTTCGGTGAGGGGGCAATCGACGGCCTTTTTTGATAAAAAGGGCTATAATATGGATTTTAATCGGACTCAGCGCTTCCTCTGGAAAAAAGGGGAGAGGCGGGTCAAGGATCTGGATCTCCTCACAAACTGGGCTGATAAATCGAAGAGTCGTAATGAACTGGCCTATGGTCTGATGCGTGAAGCGGGGGTCCCGACTCATTTCGCAAAGTCGATCAGGCTCCAGCAAAATGGCCTCTTCTTTAGTGTGGCTGATATGGTGGAGGACGCGGATGATTTCTACCTAGAGAGAGCGGGATTAAATTCTGAGGGTGCGCTTTATAAGGCAGATAAAATCGCTCTAGAGTTGAGCGAGCTGAGCGATGCCATCACCCCGCTCACGTCCCGGGCTAGGAAGCTGACGCGGGATGATGAGGATTACGGTGATCTGAGTGATTTCATCCGGGGGATCAACGGAGCGGGGGAGGACCGGTGGGACTACATTTACGACAATGTGGACCTCCCCAGTACGATCAACACCTTAGCTGGGCTGACGGTGATCATGCAGACCGATATGTTCACAAAGAACTATTACGTTTATCGAGATACGGGAGGCGATGATGAGTGGGCCATTTTACCCTGGGATTTAGACCTGACCTTTGGTCGGAATTTCACCGAGTCAGGTGGTTATTTTGACCAGATTATTTTTGCGGAGGGCTTCACGGAGTTTGATGAATCCGCGAAGGTGGTGAGTTTGGTGAATTCTCTGATCGATGGAAACCCTGCGACCCGCGCCATGTTTTTTCGACGGGTGCGGACGCTCTCGGATCGTTTCTTGGCGACGGACTATTTACAGGGAAAGACGCAGGAGCAATTAGCCCGCCTTTCGCCTGCGGAGATCTTCCCGTCGGATGCCGCACAGGATTTATTTCAATGGGGGACGTGGTATCATCAGGATCCTACGCCCCGACCTTTTTCCTCCTCGCACCCTGATTCAGAAACGATGACGCAAGCGGTCACCCGTTTGCTCACGGAATGGCTGCCTCGACGGCGAACCGAGATTTACCAAAATACCCCGGATCTTCCCGCCGCTCAGGCGGACGCGGCCGTTATGATTGGCACGCTGGACTTTGATCCTATCTCGGATGATCAAGATCAAGAATTCGTCGAACTCATCAATCAATCTCCAACCGCAGTGGATGTTTCCGATTGGTCGGTGCAAGGGGGCATCACTTTTACGCTTCCTCCCGGAACGGTTATTCCGGCTGGGGGCTCGCTGTTTTTGAGCCCTGATCAAACAGCCTTCCGGAGGCGTGATCTGAGCCCGACGGGAAGCGAGCAGCGGTTTGTCACCGGTCCCTACTCGGGGAATCTTTCGGCTGAGGGGGAGACCTTAGATCTCTACGATGAGAGCGGCCTGCTCCGCGATAGTCAGACCTACAGCGGGAGTCAGGTTGGTTTCAATGGAGATAGCCGTGCAGATCAAGATGGCGATGGTCTCAGTGCTATTTTAGAGTGGGCTTTAGGGACCTCTGATCAGCTCTATAATACGGTCGATGCTCCGGTGGCAGGGACTTTGAGCTATCTTGTGCGGTCAGATCTCAATGGGTTTACCTTAAGGGTCGAGACGAGTCCTGACTTGGTGACTTGGGAGAGAGATGGGGGCGCAGAACTGGCTCGGGTTCCTCAAAATGATGGGTTAGATGCCCTCACGGTCCAACTCCCTCATTCCGGGGCTCGGTGTTTTGCTCGGCTGGTTTTGGAGAGGTCCTCTCCATGAGGTGTGAACGTTTTGGGAGAGTCATCATGGACAGATGAGATCAGGGGTGCCATGGTTCACCTAACATGAACGATCATTTTACTAAGTCCCTGTTGGAAAGCCACGGAGAGCAAGTTTCGAGTAAGTTAAGCGCCGCGACTGATTTGACGCCGGAGCAATCAATGCAAGCTCTCTCGGCTCTCTCTCCCTTAGTTCTGAGTTCACTCAAACGCCGCCAAGCAGAGGTGGGTGCGAGTGGGATTGAGGAACTTTTAGCGCAGGCTGGAATCACGGCGGATCAGGCTGACAATGTTGATGATGTGTTTGAAAAAGGTCTGGCTGGTCACAGTTCGCAGACGCGGGCGGTCTTCGATGATGAAACCCAGGAGCAAACGGCGCAGGCCCTCTCGAAGAAATTCAATATCGGTGGCGCGCTGGCGAAGCAAATTCTCCCGATGTTAGTTCCTGTTATCCTAGGAATGCTGCTGAAGAAGGGGGGACAGGAAAAAGCAAGCCAGAGCAGTGGGAGTGGTTTGACAGGCGGGATTAGCAGTATTCTGGATCGTGATGGAGATGGCTCTATCATCGATGACATCGCAGGTATGGTCCTGGGTGGGGGTGGGAGTGCTGCCACCCAGAGCCGTGGGGGAATCCTGCAATGGATTCTCTCCCTCTTCCTGGGCCGAAAGTGATGAGGGGGAGGCGGAACTTCGACTTTCTCTGATTGCGGGGTTGAAAAAAAAGGGACTAAGCGCAAGATCTCTCAAATGAAGAAATTTCTACTTTCTGGAGTGCTCTTGCTAGGAGCTCTGCCTACGGTAACAGCACGGACGTGGACTGATAATACGGGCCGGAAAATTGATGCGGAGTTCGTCTCTCAGGGAGATGATGCGGTGACGTTGAAGCTGAAAAATGGCAAGGAGGTGAAGGTTCCTTTCGTTAAATTGAGCCGAGAAGATCTGACTTATTTGGTGGAATTAGAAACTGAGGAGGCGAAGAAGAATCAACCCGCCGAGGAGGAGAGAGCTACGGAGAAAACAATGTCTGACGACGGGGTGACTCCGATAGCGGATCCGGTGGCGGACGCGAAATGGGCGAGGGCGGTCCCTAAAACGGCGACCCTCGCGGCACCGATCGAGGTGGTGGAGGAGAAGAAAGGGAAATTGAATCACTTCACCTCATCTCATTTCCGTATTATTGCCGATAGCCGACTGAAGTCTAAGGCGCTGGCTACGATGCTGGAGGCCTGCGAGCTGACTTATAATTATTGTGAGGCCTTACCATTTGGATTGGAGTCACGTTTTGAGCCACCGGGCGGGAAATTTGAAATTCACACGACGGGGAGTTCCGAAGATTGGGAGGATGCGGGGGGGCCTGCGAATTCGGTATCTACTTTTGACCCTAGCACGGGGCGCCTTAATCTCTGTTTGGAAAATATGGGGAATATAAGCCTTTTATTT
>JALZWJ010000333.1 GCA_023300065.1 Akkermansiaceae bacterium | reverse complement strand
GTCCCCTTCTTCATCGCCGATGGCCTCCACAGCTACCAAGACATCCCCATGATGCTCGGCTTTGAAAAAGAAGAAGGCCTCGCTGCCAGCCAGAAGGATGTCTTCCGTAACAATCCCTACGCGCTCCAAGATAAAACTCTCTACTACTCGGCCGCCATCGGCACCGAGCCCATGATGGCTGATGTCATCCTCGACCTCATCTCAACCTTCGATTCTCTCCATGTCTCTTAACCAGAAACTCACCGAAGCCCTCGCCTCCGGCATCGACCAAATCGGCCAGCTTCGCATTCTCCAAAACCCACTCAGGGTCCACCATATCGATGACCATGACCTCGACTCCCTCCAGGTCCACACCGATCCACAAGACGCCCGCACCATCGCGACCTACACCCCCGAAGGCGAATACCGCTTCACCAAGGGCGAGCTCTCACTCAAGCAAGGCTGGATCTTCCATCTCGGCTCCATCGCGGCCCTCCGCCAAACCATCGACCTCTTTTACCCCGCCTCCCTCGGCCTCTGGCAAGCCTCCGAAAACGGCAGCCTCCGCGTACAAAACCTCCGCGACAAGCTAGGCCGCCAAAGCGGAATGTATCGCCACGCCCGCAACGTCTCCGACCAAGGCGCGCAAGAGCTCGTCCAGTGCCTCTGCGGCCCCGCCAATAAATGCGTCAAAAAGATCCTCTGGCAGATCGACGAAAACCAACCTCTCTCCGACTCCGAGGCCTCCCGCTTCGATGGCATCGTCAGCCCCGCCACCGCCAAAACCGCCCTCCCCATGGTTTGCCAAGAAGCCTGTAACTTCTTCGTCGCCGAGGCTCGCAAAAAATCCAAAGCAGAATTTGAGGCAAAAGACGCCTAGGGTTTTTCGGCATTGCCTCTCTCTCCGAAGACAGGCATCCTGCTCAGACACCCCAGACTTGCCGTGAAACTCCGCCTCATCCTCTCTCTTCCACTCATCTTAGCATCCTGCGGCGATCTAACGCCCATCGATCAGGAAGAACCCGCCGTCCCAGCCCCGCAAAAGCTCACAGCCTCCGCGCCTACGACCGCAGCCCCAGCCGCAGTAGCCGCCCCTATCCCCGTGATTAAAAAAACCACGGCACCAGCCCCACCGGTCCCTGGACCAGAGAATCCCCTCGGATTCCTAGACCCAAACACCACCGATGAGCTCCTCACCGAGGCTAAGAAAAAAACCGTCACCAAGGCCACCTCTCTCCTCCCCCCGACTCCAAAGGTCGAGGGAGACAGCGCGATCAACGTCGCGCCCCCTAAGCTTCCCGAGATTAAGATCACCGAGTGACCTTAACCCACCAACTTTTACCTCATGGCTCAAGAACGCCCCCGCAAATTCAAAGCGGAACCTTATGAATGGCACGAGATCGTAGATCTCGAGATCGTAGCTCTCTCCAACCTCGGAGCAGGCATTGCAAAACCTAACGGCTGGGTCGTCTTCGTCCCTTTCGTCCTCCCGGGCGAAAAAATCCGCGCCAAAGTTTGGCGAAATGAAGACAACTGCTCCCACGCCGATCTGGTCGAAATCATCGAGCCCTCCCCTGATCGGATCGAGCCTCATTGCCAGCACTTCGCCACCTGCGGAGGCTGCCAATACCAGCACCTCCCTTACCAAAAACAACTTGATTGGAAGACCCGCCAAGTCCGGGAACTCCTAGAACACATGGTCGGCGTCGAAGCCGAGGTCAGCCCCACCATCCCCTCACCAAAGGAATGGGGATATCGTTCAAAAATCACCCCACACTTCCAGCGCCCCAAAGTTGGCGAGGACTTCCCAATCGGCTTCCTCGAGTTTAACCGCCGCAACCGCCTCGTCGACATCTACCATTGCCCGATCGCGATGGATGTCATCAACGCCAACCTCCAACCCATCCGTGACGACGTCCGGAAACGCGCCGCCGACTATAAAAAAGGAGCCACCCTCCTCCTCCGCGCCACTGAGAACCGAGTCGAAACAAATCACCGCACCCCTGTTTCTGAAAAAGTAGGGGACCTCACCTTCAACTTCCTCGCCGGTGACTTCTTCCAGAACAACCCCTTCATCCTAGAAGCATTCACCGGCCACGCCGCCGAAAAAGCAAAAGGCCCTGGGCAGAAATACCTGCTCGATGCCTACTGCGGATCCGGCCTCTTCGGACTCAGCCTCGCCAAGCACTTCGAGCAAGTCGTCGGCATCGAGCTCTCCGAGACCTCCGCCGACTGGGCCCGCCGCAACGCCCTCACCAACAGCATCGAGAACGCCACCTTCATCGCCGCCTCCGCCGAAAACCTCTTCGCCGACATCACCTTCAAGGCCAAGGAAACCAGCGTCATCATCGACCCGCCCCGCAAGGGCTGCAGCGAGGACTTCCTCAAGCAACTCTTCCACTTCGGCCCCAGCAAAGTCGTCTACATCTCCTGCAACCCCGCCACCCAAATGCGGGACCTTAAGCACTTCGTAGAAAAAGGCTACAAGATCGAAAGCATCCAGCCCTTCGACCTCTTCCCGCAAACCAGACACCTCGAGTGCGTCATCTCCCTCAGCCGGGCCTAATTTCTGGTCTCTTGAGCTTCAAGGCCGGAGAGTGACGCAGAAGAGGCAGAGTGGGCCCCCTCATCATCTCCTCTCCCTTCAAAAAAATACTTTCGCCAATCACGCATCTAGCCTATCCCAAACCCGATGAAAATCGTGGTCGCATACTCGGGAGGTCTAGACACCTCCGTCCTCCTCCTCTGGCTTAAAGAGAAATATAACGCCGAAATCATCGCCTATTGCGCGGATGTTGGCCAAGCAGAAGAGCTCGATGGGCTCGAAGCCAAGGCCCTCGCGACCGGCGCCTCCAAGTGCTACATCGGCGACCTTAAGGAAGAATTCGCCGCCGACTACATCTACCCCATGTTCCAGGCAAATGCCGTCTACGAAGGCCGCTACCTCCTCGGAACCTCCATCGCCCGCCCTTGCATCATCAAGGGCATGCTCGAGGTCGCCATCGCTGAAGGCGCAGACGCCATCGCCCACGGCGCCACCGGAAAAGGAAACGACCAAGTCCGCTTCGAGCTCGCCCTCAACGCCCTCGCCCCCGACATCAAAATGATCGCCCCATGGCGTATGGATGACTTCCGTAAAGAATTCCCAGGCCGGAATGAAATGATCGAATACTGCGAAAAGCACGGCATCGACGTCCAAGCCTCCAAATCCAAACCCTACTCCATGGACCGGAACCTCCTCCACATCTCCTTCGAAGCCGGCGCGCTCGAGGACACCTGGTATGACGGCACCACCGAAAAAGACACCGACATGTATGTCCTCTCCGTCTCTCCAGAAGACGCCCCGGACAAGCCCGAGTATCTCCAATGCCTCTTCGAAAAAGGAAACATCATCGGACTTAAAAACGACAGCCTCGCCACCTACATCAGCGAGCTTGGCGACTTCAAGATCCTCGGCGAGCAAGACGGCTACACCCTTCTCTCTCCTTACGGAGTCATGCGCGTCCTCAACCACCTCGG